>QNAY01000350.1 GCA_003645605.1 Thermodesulfobacteriota bacterium | reverse complement strand
TTTCACTCATCTGGAAGATAGGGCTAAATATGCAAACTACCAGTTGGATAGCGATTTTTCCGCCCGTCCCTGGTTTATCGAGCCCATAAAGGATGGAGATATCCATGTCAGTGAATTTTATACATCCAGAATCACCGGTGCCCTCTGTATTACAGTGTCAGGCCCGATCCGCAATTATGAAGATGAGATTGTCGGTATACTGGGAATAGATCTACGATTTGAAGACCTCGCCAAGATGGAGCAGGAATCCGAGGAATGAGAAAGGTGCTGTTCGGAAGAAGTGGGCCGGTCGTACCTCCATTGCCCTGATTTTCCCTGATGTTTACTCTGTAGGCATGTCCAATCTCGGCCTCCAGTCGGTCTATGCCAGGCTCAATGCCGAAGACCGGGTGGTGGCTGAGAGATTTTTTGTGCCAAATCACCAAATCACCAAATCACCAAATCACCAAAATTCCCCTTTCCCCTGGATTTCGGAAGAATCTTCCAGACCTCTGAAGGACTTTGATCTCATACTCTTCTCAGTAAGCTTTGAGTCCAGTTATCAAAACATGGTAAAGGCCCTGAAAGCAGCAGGGTTGTCTCTCAGGTCTGAAAATCGTCTGGATCAGGAACCACTCGTGCTGGCAGGAGGGATTGCCACCCAGATCAATCCTGAACCAATAGCTCCTTTTGTAGATGCTTTTCTTCTTGGCGATTTCGAGGCCATTTCAGGGGCTTTTATCTCATGCCTGTTTGAACTCACTGACCAGGGTCTTTCAAGAACTGAACGATTAAAACAGCTTTCAGACAATGTCCCAGGGGTCTATATCCCAAAATTTTACAGGCCTCTTTATAATGCCTCAGGGGATCTGGTCGAGTGGGAGTATAAGCAAGGCTTTTCTTTTCCTGTTGTTCCAGCCATCTTTATCCCCAATTCCCAATCTATAACTCCACCGATTCCGCACACCAGGATCCTCAGCCCGGATTCGGTTTTTTCCAATATGTTTTTAATAGAACTTGCCAGGGGGTGTGGTAGGGGTTGCAGGTTCTGTGCTGCGGGCTTTGTGTATCGACCTCCAAGACAATGGCCCCTTGAGAGCCTCAATGCAGCCCTTCAAGAACGCAAGGATACTGACCGGGTGGGGCTGGTCGGCCTTGAGTTTCTTGGAAGGGAGGAGATTGAACAACTCTGCAGAAGGCTTCTGGACGAAGGACTGAAGCTCGCCTTTTCATCCCTCAGGGCCGATGATATTACTCAGGACCTTGTGCGTCTTCTCAAGGCCTCGGATGCCAAGTTGGCAACTATTGCACCAGAGGCAGGGTCTCAGCGGTTGAGACAGGTCATCAACAAAAATCTAAATGAAGATGTAATCCTGGAGGCTGCTGAGACACTTGTATCAGGCGGAATCCCGAACTTGAAGCTCTACTTCATGCTGGGCTTGCCCTTTGAGACCGACGAATATGCCCAGGCTATCGTGGATCTGGTTGATAAAATCCGTCGCATTGTCAGACCGGTTGGCCGATCAATGGGTCATCTGGGCTCTATAACAGTGTCAGTCAGCACTTTTGTGCCAAAGGCATGGACTCCAATGCAGTGGGCCGGGGCTGTAAAAAAGTCCGTACTTGAACATAGAAGGCGAATACTGGAAAAAGGTCTGCGTCGTCTTCCCAATGTGAAGTTGCAACCGGACTCTGTGCGTGAGTCCGTTTTTCAGACAATACTGAGCAAGGGGGACAGAAGACTTGCACCTGTTTTGGAGGCAGTGGCGCTCAGAGGAGTCACCTTGAGCAAGGCCATGAAAGAGGCCGGTCTCTCAGTCGATATGTATTACAAAACCCTGGGTGCGGATATGCCTTTTCCATGGGAGGTCGTGGACCACAGGGTTCATAGAGAATATCTATGGAAAGAGTGGAAAAGGGCATCAAGGGCCAAGCAAACCGCTTTTTGTATTCCCGAAATATGCGATAAGTGCGGGGCCTGCAGAGAGTAATATCCAGTTGGACTGAGCCGCAGGTTCCAGTGAAAAAAATTGCTACTTCCTATGGGGTTTGTTTATAACCTATTGGAACTACGATGTAAAGTTTGAGTGTAGGATTGTTTTTGGAGCAAAAGACAAGCAAATAATGCCTTTTCGCTGAAAGGAATTGGGGCAGATACATATTTATCGATTCGTTATTGGTATTGGAAGGCATTTTTTGTCGTCTTTATTTTATGTTACCATAAATCAGCGTAAAAATGACGCACCTTTCCTGTTATCCTGGCGGATATGAAAGAAATATGACTTAACCCGTTTTTTTAGCTGGTGTTAAGCAAGGGCAGTATTCTACCTGGTATCATGCGCCTTTTTTTGCAGTGCTGGCAAAGCAGGATATCTCTTCCGGTTAAACGCAGCATCTTCTCCTGAATGGTTTCTTTTACAAAAACTATCACTTCCATGACCACACCAATCAACCTGCGGATCAGGAGAATAGCTTTTCTCTTGTTTGTATTGGCCAGGAATCCGTAATACCTGATCTTCATGAATCGGTGACGAGGGACATGCTAAAAAGACTCTTAGGGGACACGTAGTCTTACGATTTTTCTGAGGTCCTGGAGATGGAAAATGAACAGGATAAGATGACCTTTACTTACAAAGTAAAGGAGAAAAGATTCTATGCCGGTTCATCTTTCGGAGGAGGAAGTAGTGACCATCAGAATACTT
>QNAY01000349.1 GCA_003645605.1 Thermodesulfobacteriota bacterium | reverse complement strand
TGACAACCTACAGCCTAATAGGCTTCATTTGTTAATGGAGCCCACTGCCAACTTATAATCCACGACCGCCTTTTGCATATCATACATGGCGGAAAGCTTGCTGGCCCTGGCAGTAAGCCATGTGGACTGGGCAAGGAGGCTGTCTGTGATAGTCCCTGCCCCGGTTCGGTATTTCAAATCCTCTATGCGGAATGTCTCCCTGGCCGTGGATGTTACGGACCTTGCTACCTGAAAACGGTGCCTTGCCTCCCGCACCGATGAAATGGCATGCAGGACCTCGGTGCGTCCGTTCAGCCTGGCTTCACGGAGGCCCTCCTTTGCGGCAAGGAGTTTTGCCTCCGCCTCCCTTACCTGGGCAGATATGACGCCTCCACTGAAGATGTTAAGATTCACGGTAATACCGCCTGACCAGACCTCTTCGTCTCCCTCAAAGCCGCTTCCCGCTCGTCTTCCATAATCCCCAACGAGGTCCAGTGAAGGGAGGTGGAGTCCCTTTACGAGCCTCACATTGGCCTCGGCACGCCTGACTTCCCTTAAGGCCCTCTGGACATCCGGACGATTTTTTATGGCCTCTTCGAGTTGAGCCTCTGTACCTTGTACTGCCGCTGTGTCAGGTGGTGAAAGGGTACCTATCGTATCTGGCTCGGAGGAAGGGTCCCTTCCAAGAAGAAGCGCCAGAGTCTGCCTTGAACGTTTCTCGTCTTCCCGGCTTTCTATAAGGGACTGCCTCTGCGCAGCCACCTGGGTCTCAATCCGCATAAGATCAACAGGGGCAATCCTTCCTACTTTGAGCCTTACCTCTGCATCGTCTCTTGCCTTTTCAAGGGCGGAAAGGGTCTCTTCCTGAGCCTTTACAAGGGATTTAATGTAAAGGATGCGGTTAAATATGTTGGTTACGTTGGCGATCACGTCCTGGGTGGTGAATCGTAGATTCGCCTCTGATATCATCTTTGAAAACTTCGCTATGGAGATCTGGGTCCAGAGACGTCCTCCTTCATATAGGGGTATTTTAACGGTGATCCCCGCCCTGTATTGGTCTCTGCTGAAGGTAGGAGGCATACCCCCGAAGCTTTTGATTGGGACTACCACGGCAGGATCGCTCAGCCTTGAATAATCAGTATAACCGCTTATCTGCGGAAGAAGCCTTCCTCTAGCCCCTTTTCTGGCCTCTTCCGAAGCAACTAACTCGTTCTGGCTTTTTGAAAGGAGGGGATTTTCATGAAGGGCGATCTGAATTGCCTGGTCCAGGGTAAGGGAATCTCCAGCAAAGGAAAAGCAAGTACCCAAAACAGCGGAAAAAATCGTTCCTGTCATGATCCACACAAAGATTGCGAGGATCTGCTTCTTGAGCGCCTGGCTCAGAATCAAGGTCTTCAACATGACGAATATCCAGATCTTCCAGGTTGAGATGAGGCATGATTCTCTTTCGCAGGAACACTGCCACATATCTCAGCTACCGTTACGTCCAGGTGATCCCTCAGGATCTTGATCTCCGGATCGTCTTCGTGCCACTTCTCCACCAGTCTCATGAGTTGCCTTACCATGGGCGGAGCATCATCTCCAGTAAGCATGTAATCCATTCGGAGCCCTCTACGCTCAGACTCAACAAAACCCGCATCTTCCAGCACTCGCAGATGGCGCGATACCGTGGGCTGGGCAAGACCCAAAACGCTGGTCAGCTCACACACACAAGAGGTACGATGTTGGAGAAGCTTAAGGATTTTTAACCTGGTCGGGTCGGCAACGGCCTTGAGACACCTGGATGTCTTTTTCATCGATTTATTCATAATAAACTATATAGCTATATATTTATATATTGTCAACTATGAATGACACAGAACCAATCAATGCCCTGGACAGGGATCAGTTATGGCAAAACATATATCCAGTATCCAGCAACCGTTCTCACAATGCGGCATAGTCAGGATGATCCTGGCCAGGACATGGCGGGCGCCATGGAGAGCTGAAACTCCTCATCTAATGCCCTGACTTCTTTCATTCTTTCAGGATCAAGGAACGTGTCATAAATAGGATCAGTTCTGAGTGAAGATCTGCCAAGCAGTTTTTGTTCAATGAGGGAGAGGGCCTCAATCGATTTATCACAGATTGGGTAGCCTCTGTCATCAAGGCTGATGATCGAATCGAACGAGACCCTGGAGACATTGTTGATATCCACTAGCTTGATATTTCCGGGCCGTGTCAGGATAAGGTTCCCTGCACCCGCAAGATCCGGGACACGACCCGTCTCCGCAATCATTTGTTTCAGTTTTTTTATGAAATTGTCAGCCCTTTCCCGAACACCGTGTATCCATTGGTCGCTTATCCTGGCTGAGCCCTCAGTATTGTCAAAACCCATGTCATACCGAAGTGAAGCCAAATGGTCTCTGTTCAATAGACCCCACGGGTCCAATATCTGACCTTGCACATACTCCTGTAAACCGCAAAGAAGGATCTCGCATTTCCCATGCCTTGAATAATCCACGAGAAACTCCCCGGGCCTGGCGAGATAATCAGAGGCCAGGTAGGTTTGAATGATTTTAACTCTCTTCAGCTCTTCCTCAGCGTCTTCCAGTGTGTTGAATCTTTTTCTGAATATCCTCAACATCTTTAACGGCTCGGCCCTCGGATACCACCTCAACCCATCAATGATGATCCCCTTATTTTCCTTTTCAACATCCTCCGGG
>QNAY01000348.1 GCA_003645605.1 Thermodesulfobacteriota bacterium | reverse complement strand
ATTTCGACCGTAGGGAGAAATCTTTAATGCCTGTATTTTCAGTACGATAAGATTTCTCGCTTTGCTCGAAATGACAGTTTTGGTTAGTTTTCGTTCAGACACTATTTAGTAACCGTTCACGGGATTACAACGCCCGTTTTACCCGCAACCCACCGAACTGTAAGCGATTATTCACTTTAATCCCCGACAGCCTTAAGAACTTCCTCCTTATGAGATTTAACCGCTCTATCGGCAATGTCTTTTAGACTGCTCTTTATCTTATCCGGCGCCGGCAAATCCGGCACCTTGGGTAGTAACTTTTCAAGGTCTCCAACAGGGACCAGTTCAAGGCGGGAGGATAGATCTTCCGCCCTACCTGCCGGCAGATTTTCACC
Source organism: Thermodesulfobacteriota bacterium (assembly GCA_003645605.1). Taxonomy (GTDB): domain Bacteria; phylum Desulfobacterota; class Dissulfuribacteria; order Dissulfuribacterales; family UBA3076; genus UBA3076. The sequence continues at coordinate 2,318 of QNAY01000348.1, read as the reverse complement.
TAATACACCGGCGAGATCATCCCTTCTGTCCAAGGTATTTAAAAAACTCATGATTTCATCAAGAGCGAATTTCTCTTTAAACTGACGAATCTCCTCGTCAACAACCCGGGCCTCATCCAGTACCTCATCCAGCTTTTCCCTGTACTCAAGAGTGTCCAGGTAAAGCCTTTCATAACTGTCTAAAAGCAGATTGGCAAATTTGGAATGGGCCAACCAGCCATGGAGTTCCATGTTCTTAAGAAGCCGCTCCCTGATCGTGCCTGACTCCACAGTATACTGATCGAAAAAGGGACGGCCTTCCCAGCCCGTAAGCCTCAGAAATTCGTCAATCAAGTTCAAATCCTGCAGAAGGACATATATTCTAGCCATATCCCTCCCAATCTTTTGTTCGTATAGGAAGCAAAGATCAGGGATCATAGCCTCAAGGGCCTGCCTGTCTTCCTCAATGGTTTTTCTATAGCCGAAGTACCTCTCTGCTATTTCCCTCTTTATCTGATATGCTAACGCCTTTCCGATATCTTGTTCCATGGCCTCTATTGTCTCTCCCTAATATATGATTACACTGCAAAAAGTCATAAAATATGCAAAAAATTAGAGCAACCCTTAAAATGATTAGGGTCTGATATTTTTAGATAGTGCCTGAACGAAAACCCCTCTTTTTGTCATTTCGACCGTAGGGAGAAATCTTTAATGCCTGTATTTTCAGTACGATAAGATTTCTCGCTTTGCTCGAAATGACAGTTTTGATTAGTTTTCGTTCAGACACTAGATGGCTATTGAGGAACGTACAATAAATAACTTGAATAAATTAATACATAGTTTTCCATTTGCTATTGCTTTAGCTCTTTTTGCATGCGCGTGCCTGTCTGGTTGCGCTGGAAAACCAAAAAGGCCACTAAGTGTACAACCTGGTCCAGGGATCGCAACCGGAGACATATTGGATGCCATAAGCTTACAGGCAAATCAGCTCTCCAGCCTTAAGGCCGGGATAAAATTGAAGCTCACTATCCATGATCAAGCTCAGCCTGAAATCAAAGGCCGGCTTATGTGGACAAGAACGCATGAAGGAGAGCTTGCCAGGGTGACAGGTCATGGTCCCTTTGGCATAACTGTCTTTGATTGCCTGGTTGCTAAAAAAGCTTTCTATCTCTTCATACCATCACATAATGCAGTATATGTTACCGGTATTAATGACAAGCTTAGAAATGGCAAAGAGATATCGACCCTTATTAACGAGGCATCATGGCTGTTAAATCCATGGAGTGTGGTTGAGACGCAAAATGTTGGCGTTGCTTCATGTAAGAAGGAAAAAGACTTTAAAGATTATGAAAAACCGGTTTGCATCAGCTTTTCCCATCAAGGAGGGCCTGGATGGGCAAAGTTCGACAGACAAACGTTGTCACCTATCTCTTTAGAGAATCCCGAACTCAAAGTTTTGTACGATGACCCAGTATTACTGGGAGATTGCGCCCCTTATCCGAGCAAAATCCGGATTAAACTCAAGGAACTGGATATGGAAATTAAAATCACCCTCAAAGACATCCAACCGGGTTCATTGACACCGGAAGACCCGGTATTTAATCCGACACCATACTTCAGTCAACCCTTGCATCCTCTCATGCTACTGCTGGACCCGCTCCGTTATCAAACATATTAATCTCTATTATTCGCTATTATCCTTAACCACCACTCAGCAGAACCTGGGATACCCCTTCTAAATTGCTATCAACTTAATTTACATCATGTCAACTGTATATGTATAGTAACTTTACAAAAGTAAGGGTTCTTCCTCCACGTTCAAAATACCCTGACAACCTATTTTATACAAATTTATATTGATAAATCAATATATTAGAATCATTGCTGCTGCATTTTTTCATTATGGCACAATATTCGCTTAATATACTTTTCAGAAGACCAAGCTCCAAAAAAACAAGGCCTAAGAAAATGATATTTTTCTTATCTTTAAGCAACCAGGGAAAATGCTATTGGAAAGTAAATTCTTCTTGGGAAACTTTTTTCCATAAATGGAAAAAAAATACACTCATCTATCTTTTTCGGGAAAATAGCACCTAAAACCCGGGAAAATTGACAAAATAAGAGTAAATAAAATGGTATTTCTCTTGCTTTAAGGTAAGACCACACATCATACAAAGAGTACATTTCAATAAATAATTTTGTCAAAATAGGAGATAAAATTAGTGCCTGAACGAAAACCCCTCTTTTTGTCATTTCGACCGTAGGGAGAAATCTTTAATGCCTGTATTTTCAGTACGATAAGATTTCTCGCTTTGCTCGAAATGACAGTTTTGGTTAGT
>QNAY01000347.1 GCA_003645605.1 Thermodesulfobacteriota bacterium | reverse complement strand
GGGCTCAGAAAGGAGTTTGGCAGCTTCCATCATGGAAGTTAGAGGGGTCTTTAGTCCGTGGCTCACCATTCCTATGAAATCAGACTTTAGCTTGTCCAGCTCCTTGAGCCTTATCGCCATATTATTAAATGCCTCGGCAAGCTTTCCCAGTTCGTCCCTGGACTCTATAGTAATAGGTTGGTCGAAATAGCCCTGGCCAACGATTTCAGTGCCGTGACGGAGGTGATCTATTGGCTTTTTTATATATCTGTACAGGAACCATGCGGTAAAAAAAACGAAGAAAATAAAGGCTACGGCCAACACAAATATAGTTATTTTCCTTGCCTGTGAGCTAAGGGACGAGATTGTGGAAAATCTGAGACTGATCGCCTTTTGTGCTCCTTTTTCCAGGTCATGAAGCTCTGTCATTATGCTGGAGATTATGGCCTTGACTTCGTTTTCTCGCTGGGCCTCAATAGGTGTGATTTCAGGCGGGCTACTTTTGGGTAAGCTTGCATTGGCAATACTGGCAAGCTTTTCGAGTTTATCCAGATTAAGCTCAATGTCATGGACAATGGGGTTAATTTCTTTGGGACCGTCTCTCTGCACACTGATCAAACTGTCTTTAAAGTCCTGGATCAGTGACACAAGAGATTGGTAAGCGTCCTCTTTGTATAGGGTTACGAGACGACGGCCTTCAGCTTCCATTGAAGGTGGTATTGCTTTAAGTTGTTCTATGGTTTTAGATAGTTCGAAGTCGTGCTTGGCTACGCTCGTCGCAAAACGTTCCAGATGTGATAGGCTATAGATTGATACCACGCAAGGCAGTATCATAATGGCCGAAAGTATCAGGTAGCCAAAAAAAAGCTTGTTAAAGAGGCTTAGGCCGTTTTTTAATAATTTCATTATTTAGGACTTTAACATAACTCAAACATCTCTCTCAACAGGAAATGAGAATAGAAAAGGAAATGACCAACACTTCCAATATCAGACCAGTGGATAAAAATACTACTTCAAAAACACGGATCCTTCTCGTTGATGATGAAGAGAACATACTCGTAACGACAAAGATGCGCCTCAAGCTCTTTGGTTATGAAGATGTGATTACAGCCTCAGATCCTATAGATGCCCTCAAGATATTCAAGGTTCAGGAGGGAAAAATTGACCTTCTCTTGTCTGATCAAAAAATGAACAATATAAGCGGAATAGAGCTTATGGAAGAGTGTCTTAAGATAGATCCTGATCTTCAGACCATTATTTTCACTGCCCATGGCACTATAGAGAAGGCAGTTGAGGCTGTAAAGGCCGGGGCCTTCTCCTATGTCGAAAAGCCAATAAATCATGATGACCTGGCCTTAAAAATAGAAAAGGCCATTGAGAAAAGAGAATTGTTGAAAAAGGTGGCTGACCTTGAACGTATAGTGGAGGATCAATTCCAGTTTGCGGACATGATTGGCACCAGTCCACAGATAAGGGCCGTATTCAGGCAGATAGTCCAGGTTGCCCCTATTGAAAGCACCATAACTATCTACGGTGAGTCAGGAACCGGAAAGGAATTGGTGGCTAATGCCATACACTTCCACAGCCCAAGAAGCAAAGAACCTTTTGTGGCTGTTAATTGTGCAGCCATCCCGGAGACGTTACTGGAAGACGAATTTTTTGGACATGTAAAGGGAGCCTATACAGGTGCTGTAAGCAGTAAGATAGGCTTCTTTAGACAGGCCCATAAGGGCACGCTGTTTCTGGATGAAGTAGGGGAGATGAGTGAGGCCATGCAGGCCAAGCTACTGAGGGTCATAGAGACCGGAGAAATAAAACCCCTGGGGAACGACCATGTGAACAAGGTAGATGTGAGACTGATAGTGGCAACCCAGAGAGACCTCAGTAAACTGGTTGAAGAAGGTCGTTTCAGAGAGGACCTGTATTACAGAGTTCATGTAGTTCCAATCAACATTCCTCCTTTGAGGGAAAGGCGAGAAGATATTCTCCTGTTAATGCAACATTTTTTTAAGCAATACGAAACCAAGATGGGTAAAAATATCAAGAGAATCGAGGGGGATGTCATTGATGGTTTTCGAACATATAGCTGGCCCGGGAATGTCCGTGAGTTGAAAAACGTGGTTGAATATCTTGTTGCCGTTTCTACAGGGAACACCATAACCAGCACAATGTTTGCAAATACGTCCCTGGCCAGTAGTTGCCTGCCACAAAAAAAGATTCCCCTAAGACGGGCCAAAGACCAGTTCATCAAAAAATATCTGGAAGACCTTTTCAGGATTACAAAAGGGAATGTTAGCAAAGCTGCTGAGTCTGCGGGCTACTATAGGGCGGATTTTTACAAACTCTTCCAGAAACACGGCCTGAACCCTAAGGATTATCGCGGTACCAAAAAGGTCATAAAGACAGAGGACATATCTGCTAAGTAATAAAAAATATCATGTACACGTTGACATGTTGTATTGAAGGAAGATATAGTGATTTTTTTAATCCAAAATAGGAAGGGGGGATACCCTTGGCGATAGTGGTAGAAGTTCAGGAAAGCCTGGAAAAGGCCCTCAAGGTGCTGAAGAAAAAGATGCAGCTTGACGGGCTTCAGCGGGAACTGAAAAATCGTCGCTTTTACGAAAAACCAAGCATAAAAAAACGACGGAAGATGCAGGAGGCTGAACGTAGACGACGTAAAGCCAGACGTAGACGTCACTGATAATTTAACCGTTAAAAGAG
>QNAY01000346.1 GCA_003645605.1 Thermodesulfobacteriota bacterium | reverse complement strand
CTGATCATCAGCCTTATGTATGGCGGCGGCCTTCGTATTTCAGAATGCCTCTCGCTTCGTGTTCAGAATTTTAATTTTGACATGAAGATACTCACCATCCATGACGGAAAAGGGCAGAAAGACCGTACCGTACCCATTCCCAAAGTACTTATGGGTGACTTGAAAGCCCAGCTTGATCTGGTCATTGAGTAGCATGAAAAGGATTGTCATACAGGATTTGATGGTGTTTTTCTGTATGGCCAGCTAGAGAAAAAATATAAGAATGCGGCCAGAGAGCTTGTCTGGCAATGGTTTTTTCCGGCAAAGGAGTTAACTCTCGTACCAAAAAACAAAAAGCGAATGCGCTATCATATCCACGAAACATCCTTGCAGAAAGCGCTCCGAAAGGCGGTAAAAAAAGCAAAAATCCCCAAGCGGGTCACCTCACATACCTTTCGCCACAGTTTCGCGAGTCATTTATTGCAGGCGAATTATGATATCCGCACTATCCAGGAATTACTTGGCCACAGTGACGTACGAACAACCATGATTTACACGCACACGATAAAGAGCATTACGCTTAAAGAGGTCAAAAGCCCGTTGGATTTTTGATATATATACAAAATGTCCTTAAAAATACTTTCTAAATTAGCCACCCCATTTCTTTGATGATTTCATTCGTGGGGGCGGCGAAGTCCTCGACATGAAAGCATTCTATTGGTAGGACAGTATTGATTGGTGTACTGTCTGCCACCACCGGCCAATGAACCGGCCAATATTTATTAAAACAGCTAAAACATTAATTGCTATAATAGAAAAATAGTGTTAATTAATAGCATATTATGGAAAATAACAAACTGGCCAATGAACCGGCCAGAAAAAGCAAAGATCCTGCTTATTATCTAACACCTCTTCTGCCTGAAAAAGGCAATATAGGTCCCCTGAAGGATATGGCGCAGGAAATCATAGCAGCCTCTGCGGGGCTGGAGAGTAAGGTAGCAAGGGAGACCGCCATTGTGCTCGGTGACGAGCTCCGGCTCATCAACAGCTACTATAGCAATCTTATCGAAGGCCATAAAACAACTATCCCAGACATCAATATGGCCTTAAAAAATAATTTTTCTCAGGATCCGGAGAAAAAATATGCGCAGGAACTGTGTGCCGCCCATGTAGAAACCGAAAAACGGTTTATGGAATTTGTGAATGTGCCGCAAAAGCTTAATATCTGCAGCCAGCGGTTTTTGTCTGAAATTCATGCTGCGTTCTATGTCAACTTATCGGAAGAACATCTTTTCACACACACCCCTAAAGGATTTTCCAAAGCGCCGGTCAATCCCGGCCAAATCCGGGATATCAATGTCTCCGTGGATGGCCGGTCACTTCATGGGCCGTTCCATCAGGATTTGCCGGCATTGCTCAAAGCCTTTGCCCAAAGCTATGCACCGGATCAGTTTCACGGTGACGAACGTTTAATCGCGATGGCGGCAAGTCATCACCGGCTGACTTGGCTGCATCCCTTCCGGGACGGAAACGGTCGGGTTGTCCGCCTTTTTTCAGGGCTGTATCTCGCCGGGATAAGCGTTAACAAAAGCAATCTGTGGTCTTTGTCACGAGGTTTGTCAAGAAATAAAAAGCGGTATATGTTTGAGCTGTGGGCTACTGATTCTCTTGATGAACAAAATGACGTTCACTATTTTGATGATGACCTGCTGGCGGATTTCTGCAAGTTTTTCTTTGAAATCTGTCTGGATCAAATACGCTTTATGGAAGATTTGCTGCGGCTTGACCAAATCGAAAATCGGATCGACTGGTATGTGGAAACGCGGGCCAAACATGATAAAAAACCTTTGCGAATTGAGGCGGCAAAACTACTCAGGGCCGTATTTATGCGGGGCGCCATACCAAGGGGCATGGCTGTTGAGATTTTAAACATGAGTGAGCGCAGTGCACGCCGAATCGTAAGCGCGCTTATAGAGAACGGTCTTTTGCAGTCACAAAGCCACCGTGCGCCGTTAACAATCGGGCTGCCGATTGGTGTTCTTCCCTATTACTTTCCGGATCTTTACGACCCTTCGGTAATTGGTGAGGAGTATATTGTCTAATAACGGCTTGAAATTAGAAATTTGGGAAAGATGAAACAAATGCGTGAAGGCCAAATTTTCTATTTGAACGTTCCATGAACGTCTACTGATGAAAAAACTCAATACTGATTCAATAGAAAAGGCTTTGCTGGAATCTCTTACTGAATACACAGTAGATAGAGGTGAAAATGTATCAGTGAATGGCACGTATGTTTTTCAGCCTGATTTTCCATGCTTTCAGGGTCACTTTCCAGATCAACCAATACTTCCGGGCATCATACAAATGGCGGCAGTTCGTTCGTTGGCCACTAAGGCTCTGAACCAACAGCTTGTACCAACTACTACGGGACGAATCAAATTCCGGGGTTTTATCCAGCCCAAGGAACGGATATCAATAACCGTGAACTTGGAAAGACACCAAACGACATGGAGGGCCGTATTTAAGATCTCCTGTGGGAACGAAACTGTGTCCACAGGTAGAATAGATTTCTGTGAAAATACAGAGTGATCCCTGATCCGTGACCCTTTGAACCCCTGAATGGATGCATACATGAAATCTCAACGTTGCTACTTTCCTCCAGAGCCTGATGCTCCACGGCCTCTTACAGTCACTATTCCCCGCAGGGTCAGGTTTGAAGAAATAGATCCAT
>QNAY01000345.1 GCA_003645605.1 Thermodesulfobacteriota bacterium | reverse complement strand
ATTTACTTCGTATCCGCTGCGAGGCTCGGCCTTGACTGATGTGCATAGCAATCCATCAATAATTCACTGCACGGTTCCATTGATGATCCGGTTCAAAATGACAGGGGCTGCATAGATGAAGACTCTATACGTAAAGATGGATGTTTTGACCCCTGTACATATTGGAACAGGGGAAGACGCTGATCCCTTTTTATACGTTATTCATCCGGTGTCCCAACCTGACAATGCCGGTCTCCATTATGTGGACCTGGTCCAATGGATTCAGGATTCGGAAAATCCAAAACGCCTGGCTGATATTTTTGAAAACAATCGTTTTTCATTTGTGCGAAAATATATTCATGAGCATTTGGATACGAAAATTTACTCCGTGGGTTCGGCCCATGTCACCAATTCGATGATCGTTAGAGAATATGAAAATAAACTGGATAGCGAAGATGCCCGGAACCAACTTCTCATCAGCCCGGGACTCAAAAATTCCCTGACAGGCAACCTGCTTATCCCCGGTAGCTCTGTGAAAGGGGCAATCAGGACAGCGGTCATAGATTTTTTGGATTTGAAATATGATTTCGGTTTAAGGAAACATTCCAAGGATAACAGATCGTATTACAGCGAATTGGAAAGACTGTTAGGCCCTATCAGAGAAAATTCTTTTAAGGCATTAAAGGTATGGGATTTTGAGGCTGTGCCTGAAGATGCCCGAATTGTGTCGGCGGAAGAAAAGAGACGTAAGGATGACCGTCCCGGCACACCCAAATCTCATTGTGAGGTTACACGATCAGTTATTATGGACCAAAATCCATATTCTCTTTGTTCACGCATCGGGATAGGCAATCCACAGCAACCAGAGGACGGTATTCTAAAAGTAAGTCAGGGACGTATCCACGAAAAATTTGATTTGGCTAATCTGGCGAGAATCTGCCGCGAATTTTATCAATCCAGGTATCGCAAAGAAAGAGACAAGTTCTACAAACAGCCTCATTTCGACAATACCGCCAAGGCGCTGGCTGCGATAGAAAAGGATATTCTCACTCAGGACGACAACTGCTTTGTCTTGAGAATAGGCCACTATTCTCATGTGGAATGTGTCACTGTAACCAATAACCAGCCTCAGACTCGAACAGGGAAACAGGGCACTCCGATTCCTCACGGCACTACCCGCACCTTGGCAAATGGAATATATCCTTTCGGCTGGGTCAAGCTGTCCTTGATTGCCGAGGATGAGTATAAAGCTTTTTCAGATACACGTATTCAGCGGACGGAAACAGTCCTCAAAAATCACGAAAAACGCCGTTTTTCCATTCAAAAGGATCGAGAAAAAGAAAAGGTCCGAGAGGAAAAGGCAGCGCGTAAGGAGCAGGAACGGATTAAGGCAGAAGCGAAACGTCAGGCTGAGTTGGCAAAAATGTCACCCGAGGAGCGTGATATAGCAACCGTCAGCGATCATTCTACATCAGAAAACAAGGTCATGGAAATCTACCGTCGTATAGATAACTTTCCAGATGATATGAAGAGGAAACTTGCTCAGGCCCTCAAGGACCTATGGGAAGAAAAGGGCAAGTGGAATGTCAAAAAAAAGAAAAAACAGTGGGTAAAGGTACAAAAGATCAAGGCGATTTTAGGCGACATGCACAGTACCGAACTGGAAGTGGCATAAATAGAGAAATTAAGGAATACCTGGCTAAACACATTATCATTGTGTTAACACGCAGGACCTAATGGATATTTGATCTAGTCATTCGGGGACTTGATTGAGTCAAGAAACAACCCAAAAGTACATCATGAGCCTCTTTATGAGGCCCTGCTTGCCAAGTTGCAACGAGGTAAGGGAATCGGCAATAAATAACTTACCCATCTTGATTGTTTTTTTATCCGGCTTCTGTGTTGCTCGTCGGTCATATAACCCGTTATGCTCTCTCCTCGCGACTTGAAGACGAATAAAAATCCGGCGCAATCCGGGTAAGTTCTTTATTTCTGCTTCCCTAAAAAGAGGTCATGAAAGAACTTGAGGAAAAAATTGCAAATAGTTTCAAACTTTTGCTGTCAAAACGTGTGCCGTTGCACAGAATAATAGTATTCGGCTCGCGCGCACGAGGAGACGCTGATCCTGAGTCCGACATGGACCTGCTTGTAATTCTGAGCGGACCTATTTCTACAGATGTAAGAAAACATGTAAGCGACTGCGCCTGGGAAGCGGGCTTTAATCATGGTCTTGTTGTCTCTCCCATAGTTGTTTCCCGCCAGAGCTGGGAAAATGGTCCTGAACGATATTCCCTGCTCGCACAAGCAGTTAAGGAGGAGGGGATAGCTGTATGAAAGATGACAAAATTTTTGTTCTTATCCAATATCGGATAAAGCAGGCAGAAGAGTCGCTTGAGGACGCGAAGGCTCTTCTGGACGGAGGTCGCAGCCCCCGGAGCATCATTAACCGATCTTACTATGCCATGTTTTATGCCGTACTCGCTCTGTTGCAGAAGATCGGGAAGGTTCCGCGCAAGCATAGCGGAGCGATCAGTTTTTTCGATACTGAATATGTTTTGAAAGATTTGTTTCCAAAAAAACTTTCCAAAGATCTCCATGATATCTTCAATCGTAAGCGTTCACGCTAATGTGTCATGATTCACGCTGCCATGTCATTTCGACCAAAGGGAGAAATCTTTACCATCCAGAACTCAGGTCTTTCCAGTTTGGGTTCATCCGGTTCACCAATTGATTCTTCT
>QNAY01000344.1 GCA_003645605.1 Thermodesulfobacteriota bacterium | reverse complement strand
TCTGCGTCCGATCCCCCAGAAGCTGCATAAACAGCCTGGGGACTCACACCAAGCTCTTCTGAAATGTTCCACTGTACCCCTCAAAATAACAAATCCCCATAATTATACAGACTCTGCATAATACCCAAATAAGCATGAAAAAGCAGACTTCCGGGCTTCATTTATAAAAAGCACGCCTTCAAAAAGCATATGCCCTCTCTGACTTTATCGGCCGTATCGGCCTAATATTAATCAAAAAAGACCGTTTTCTTGATTTTTTCATTGAATCCGTGTATGGATTTTGTGATTTGCGGTATTCTTAAAAAAGTAGAGTCTGCTTAATATATAATGTTGAACTAAACCGCTTCGCGGTAGCCTATTGAGGCAGCCACTCAGGCTGCCTTTTTCATCTGGCGTATCAAGAGGCCGGGACATGAGTTCTCCTTTGTTATGATCGATAGATAGATCGTAACCCTTAACGAGAAAGGAGGATGTCATGACTCAGCTCAGACGCCGGATGATCGAAGACATGCAGTTGCACGGTTTCTCGGAGAAGACGCAGCACTGTTATGCGGCAGCGGTGAGAGGTCTTGCAAGGCATTTTGATCGGTCTTCCGACCAGATTAGCAAGGAAGAACTCCGGGAGTTCTTTCTGTATCTCGTCAATGAGAAGAAAGCTGCATGCAGTACGCTACGGGTGTATCTCTATGGGATCAAGTTTTTCTATCAAACCACGCTCAGACGGCAGTGGCCGGTTCTTGATGTAATTCGTTCAAAGAAAAGACAGAAGTTGCCGGTGGTGCTTTCGAGACAGGAAGTGCGGCAGATATTGGGCCTGGTCAGGAAGCCTGTTTCTCGCACGGCTTTGACCTTGATCTATTCATGCGGGCTGCGTCTTGGTGAGGCTGTTTGCCTAAAGGTTTCCGATATTGACGGAGAAAGAAGGTTAGTTCGGGTAGAGAATGGAAAGGGGGGTAAAGACCGCTACGTTCCTCTGCCCCAAAGGACCCTTGAGCTGCTACGTTCCTATTGGGTAACCAAAGGCCCTAAGCCCTATATCTTCTCAGCCGGCACGGGGCTTGGTCACATCTCAAAAAGTACGCTTCAAAAGACCTTCAAGGCCGCGCTTACCCAAAGCAATATCCCAAAGAAGGCCTCCGTACATAGCTTGCGTCACTCTTTTGCTACGCACCTTCTGGAGGACGGTGTAGATCTCAGGATTATCAAGGACCTTTTAGGCCACAAGTATCTAAGGACCACAACCATCTATACCCATCTTACCGAGAAGAGCTTCGATAGACTGAACGCCGCATTAAGCAGTCTGGTAGCCGACCTATAGTCACTTCAGGGCGATGGCCGAATTGGCGGACGTCTTCAGGCGTCACGGGGTCGAGTATCTGGAGCGCTTCGGCGGCAGGGTTCTTCCCAGCCATCGGCATGCACTTTGCAATATTACTGAGTGCCGGACAGAGGCCCTGGGCGGACACCTTGCCCAGTGCAGCCACTGCGCCCATCTTCGTTATTCCTATCATTCCTGTAGAAACCGAAGCTGTCCAAAATGTCATAGAACCGATACTGACAGATGGCTCAGCAGACGACGGAGAGATCTTCTTCCTGTCACCTACTTCCACGTGGTGTTCACCCTCCCGAAAGAACTAGGCCATATCGTCCGTTCACACCAAAGAATCCTCTTTAATGTCTTATTTCTGGCTGCGGCCCGATCACTCATGAAACTTGCTGCTGACGAAAAATACGTTGGTGGACAGATCGGGCTGCTCTGCGTTCTCCACACATGGACAAGGGCCATGATCTGGCATCCGCATATCCACTGTCTCGTGCCAGGCATTGGTCTTTCGAAGGACGGACAAAGCAGGTTCCCTGCAGGGAGGAACTATCTTGTCCCCGTGGCCGCGCTGTCAAGGATCTTCCGGGCAAGTTCATGTCCCTGGCAAGAAAGGCCCTCCCTGATATCACCTTCCCGGAGTCCGTCTGGAAGACCGATTGGGTTGTCTATAGCAAACCTGCCGCACAAGGCGCTGACAAGGTCCTTACGTATCTTGCCCGCTACGTCCACCGTATCGCAATCACGAACAACCGTATCCTCTCCTTCCAAAATGGCGACGTGACCTTCTGCTACAAAGACTCCAAGGAGCACAGATGGCGGACCATGACTCTTCCCGCTGCTGAGTTCATGCGTCGCTTCCTTCAGCACGTCCTTCCCAAGGGCTTCCACAAGGTCCGCCATTTCGGCCTGCTCCACCCAGAGAAGCTCAAACGATTACAGGAAGAGCTGAAGCCATCTGTCGAAAGCGACACCGAGAATGAGGAGATAGCCGAGACAGCCAAGGCCACAACCCGCATCGCCCGCCTTCGGTGCCCTTGCTGCCACACTGGCTACATGGTCCTGGTATCGATTCTCTCCCCAAAACGGAGGGCTCCTCCATGAATTCCACAGTCGTCAAGCCGTGCTCCCGCGCACTATATGAACAAGATAGCCGCAGTCTCTGCGGCATCCTCCACGTGCGTCCACATACCGGATATATCCCTCAACTTCAGCTGCTCCAACAAAAAATCCAGCCGGTGCCTGCGAAGAACCAGTCTATATTGCGCCGGAAACCAGGCATTACCTTCTTGACTCCCTGCCAAATACCGTCATAGAATACTGCAAGCGGCCGAACGGCGTCGAGAAAATTCCAAGATGACCCCGACCATGGCGGTTCAGTTCAACATGAGTTTTG
>QNAY01000343.1 GCA_003645605.1 Thermodesulfobacteriota bacterium | reverse complement strand
CTAACCAAAACTGTCATTTCGAGCAAAGCGAGAAATCTTATCGTACTGAAAATACAGGCATTAAAGATTTCTCCCTACGGTCGAAATGACAAAAAGAGGGGTTTTCGTTCAGGCACTAAATAATGGCTTGGGATGTGCTTCCTTGGGTTATTTTCTGAAGCGCTTTTCTTCATGCTCCAGTGCCTCATAGATTTCAGGCTTGCGAAATGAATCCTTGCTCAGCAGGACACTGTTTCTTACGTGGTTAGATATTCAACCTACCTCAACCACGGTTCCGGTATCTTGTTCGCCGAAGTTTTATTTCATTAATTCAGCCAATTGTATATTACTACGAGGCAGTTGATTAGCCACAGATGAAAAATCTGTGCCTTAATTAAATGTGCCTTATATGTATCCCATTCAAACAGATACATCCCTATGCCATACAACATAAACGCCTCTTGAAAAGAAAAAACCTTGACAAGATGGATTAGTGTATCCTAAATATATCCCAGTTATTACAAATTTGTAAGGTTTCGTACAAAGGTGTAGGAAACTGTTTTATAGTATGGCTGACAAAGGCGTCCGCCTCCCTTATGGGTGGTGGACGTCTTTTTTTTGCGGTAGAAATTACAATTTTGCTGAAACTCTATACCCAATTTCTAAATAGGAGGCTTTTTTATGTCATTTAGTAAACCGAATCGCAGCGCTGCCACGCTTACATCGACAAGGGTAGCGCCGGCACCTGGATCAGGACTTTGTGTAACTTGCCTTGATGGTTGTAAAGGAACTTGTGAAGTGGGCAGATCCGCCATCAAAGGAAAGCAAGTCATCTACCCATCGCCTTTTGGTAGAATCACTGCCGGTTCTGAAAAGGATTACCCTGTAGATTTTTCCCATTTCAACATCCAGGGTACGGCTGTAGGTGCTGTTGGAATTGAGGCAAATTCAGATAAAGCTACATTCCCGGCTGTAGATACCACCACTGCTGTCGGTGCTGATGGTAGCATCAAGATGGACTTCCCTGTCTTTACCGGCGCGGTGGGGTCAACTGATATCGCCCGCATTAATTGGGAAGACGTAGCCATAGGGGCGGCCATATCAGGCGTGTTGGTTGTTGCAGGCGAGAACATTTGCGGCATGGATAATGATGCCGAATTCAAGAATGGAAAAATTTCCAAATCGCCTGAGATGGAACGTCGTATAAATGCTTTCAGGAAATGGAATAGCGGCGCTGGCGGTATCATTGTTCAAGCAAATGTAGAGGATACAAAGCTTGGTGCGCCGGAATATGTGATTGAGAAATTAGGAATTAGGATATTCGAGCTTAAATGGGGGCAGGGTGCCAAGGATATCGGCGGCGAGGTCAATGTGCATTCTCTTGATAAGGCATTGGAGCTCAAAAAGAGGGGCTATATGGTGCTGCCGGATCCTACCCGGGAGACAAACCGGGAGGCATTTGAGGCCGGTGGCTTCAAGGCGTTTGAACGTCACTCACGCCTTGGCATGGTGGAAGAAGAGACCTTTCACAATTCTGTTAATCATCTACGTTCTGTAGGCGCAAAATATGTGACTCTCAAGACCGGTGCATATCGTCCTGCTGACCTGGCCCGGGCCATTAAATATTCTTCTGATGCCAAGATCGATCTCCTCACAATAGACGGGGCAGGAGGCGGAACCGGCATGAGCCCTTGGCGTATGATGAATGAATGGGGTATCCCGACAGTGCAACTGGAATGCCTGGCCTATCAAATGTGCCAACGATTGGCTGCCAAAGGGGCATATATCCCGCCGATCGCCATTGCCGGCGGCATGTCCCTGGAAGACCATATTTTTAAGGCCATTGCCCTTGGAGCGCCCTATGTGAAGGCCATCTGTCTTGGAAGGGCCATTTTTACCGCTTCAATGGTGGGAAAGACCCATGGAAAACTCATGATGGAAAAAATGCTGGAAGGGGAAAAAATAGAAGACAAATATATGGGCCTCTTTGCCGTCAGCGCCCAACTAAAGGAAAAATTCGGAAAGGATTTCGGCAAGCTCCCCGCAGGTGCCATCGGTATGTATTCTTACATTGACAGGCTAAAACACGGTCTTCAGCAGCTTATGGCAGGCTCAAGGAAATTCGCACTTAAGTATGTTGACCGTAATGACCTGATGACCCTGACAAGAGAGGCTGCGGAAGTTTCCGGAATTTCCTATGTCATGGATGCCGATGCAGAGGAAGTAGATAAAATTTTGGGTTAGCCTTCCTTCAAAGGCCTCATAAGTTTTTATGCCAGGCTGCACGACACCATGTAAAATCCGTACGTTGCTGCAACTTAAATTGAGCGATTAGCCTTTAGCGGTTAGCTATTAGTTTAATGATTACAGGATGTTTTACTATTACAAACTTTCATCCGTTGGGTGTTATTTCTAATTAACGTAGTGCCCTGATTTTTCAAAGCTAAACGCTAATGGCTAACAGCTAATCGCTTAAATTAACTCAAGCTAGTAGCGCTCATTGGGCAGGTTGAGTTCGGCATCCAAAGGGTGCAGACTTTCGGTGGCCTTCCATCCGTAGCCTGCGCGTTCTACCGAGACAGTACCAAACACCGTCTCGAGCTTTCGCTCCTGAAGCCGCATCCGCGAACGTTCAACCCCGTCAACGCCCTGGACGGGTTGGTCGCATTGACCGGGACCGCGGTTATCCAGATGCTCCTGCAACAGAATGCGCATCAGTTCCCGGCCTCTCTTTTCAAGCTCACG
>QNAY01000342.1 GCA_003645605.1 Thermodesulfobacteriota bacterium | reverse complement strand
CTTTTTTGCCGTCTTCTTCGTTGCTCGTCGATCACATAACCCGTTATGCTCGCTCCTCGCGCCTTGAATACAACAAAAAATCCTGTTAATTTTTGTTCAACTTATTTATCTCCCGTTCCTTAGGGTAAAAATGGCTCTGCGTATGAAATCAGCTACCATGTCTATATTTTTTTTCCCAGGGGCATTCTCTACACCTGAGCTTACATCCACTCCCCAGGGCCGGACCTGTTTTACTGCCTGGGCAACGTTTTCCGGTTTCAGACCACCTGCAAGAATAATAGGCCTTGAGAGGACTTTTTTCGCCTCAATCGCTATGGACCAGTCAAAGGTCTCGCCTGTTCCGCCGTGGGCACTCGGGGACCAGGCGTCAAGCAGGAAGGCTTTCACAACTTCCTGATATGGCAAAAGAGCCTGAATATCGGCCTTTGTCCTTATTCGCCATGCCTTTATGGCCCTGGGGGCAAGGTCTTCGCAAACCTCCGGGGTTTCCTCACCATGCAATTGCACCAGGTCCAGGCCGCAATAATCAACTATCTGCCTTATTTTTTCAGAAAACTCATTAACAAAAACCCCGACTGTCTGGACCATTGGCGGCAGATTTTGAACAATCTCTCTGGCCCTGTCCGGATCTATCTGCCTGGGACTCTTGGCAAAGACCAGTCCTATGGCGTTGGCTCCGGCCTCTGCCACTGCCTTTGCCTCTGATGCATCAGTAAGTCCGCAGACTTTTATTTTTACCATAAATCACCAAATCACTAAATTCTTTTACGCCCTTCCTGCTTCAACGAGGGCGGCAAGAAATGTGATGCGATCTTCGGACTTCACCAGGGCCTCTCCTATGAGTGCCGCAGTAATCCCTGCGTCAAATAGCCTTTTTATATTATCAGGGGTTGAGATCCCGCTTTCACTTACCAAGGGTATTTCCTGAGGCAGGGCCTTTCTTATCCGGAAAGTGGTATCAAGAGATACGCTAAAGTCCTCAAGGTTACGGTTATTTACTCCAATGAAGTCAGCGTTTGCAGCAAGTGCCCTTTCCATCTCGTTTTCGTTATGGACTTCCACCAGAGTATCAATTCCATTTTCTCTTGTGTGGGCCATGAGCTCTGAAAGCATGCTGTCATCAAGGGTGGCTACAATAAGGAGTATTGCATCCGCCCCCCAGAGCCTGGCCTCTTCAACCTGAAAATGGTCAATGATAAAATCTTTTCTGAGGAGTGGAAGGTCAATCTCCTTTCGTATTTGTGGAAGAAACTCCAGCTTTCCCTGAAAGAACTTTTCGTCGGTCAGGACTGATACAGCACTTGCCCCTCCTGCCTGGTAATCTTCCGCAATGCTTACAGGGTCGAAATTTGAACACAGGAGCCCTTTTGAAGGAGATGCCTTTTTGACCTCTGCGATTATCGAGACCTCCGGATCGGAAATCAGGGCCTCTCGAAATCCCCTCGGAGAAGAAACTTCATGCCTTGGGGGGATAAGCCCTTTGCGATGCTTGTTTTTCAATTCCGTCCTCTTGTGGACGATTATTGTATCCAGGATGCTCATTGCGTTATCTCATACTGAAGGCTTTCAGGGCCTCAAGTTTTTTCATGGCTTCCATTGAATCTATGCTCTCGGCAGCCAGGAGCACTCCTTCCTTCAGAGATTTTGCCCTGTCTGCAAGAAATATGGCTGCCCCGACGTTAAGGAGTACCATATCCCTTTTAGGCCCTGTTTTCCCTGAGAGAATTCCTTTTAATATCTCGGCGTTTTCTTCTGCATCTCCGCCCTTTAGATCCTCGGCCTTGCATGGCTTAAAACCTGCATCTTCCGGTCTGATCACGAATTCCTTTACTTCATTTTTGTCCCACTGGGCCACATAACTCTTACCCAAAAGGCTGAGTTCGTCCAGCCCTCCTTCTCCGTGTACTACCCAGGCCCTTTTACTGCCGAGGCGCCCAAGGACCTCTGCAAGGGGCCTTGTAAGCATGGGGTCATAGACCCCGAGTAGCTGCACATTCGCCCATGCAGGGTTTGTAAGGGGCCCGAGGACATTGAATATAGTGCGGATGCCTATCTCTCGTCTCGGTCCTATGGCGTATTTCATGGCTGGATGGAGGGCAGGAGCGAACATAAAACCCATACCTATGGTCTCTACTGCCCTTGCCACATCCTCCGGTGATAGAGCCAGGTTTACACCCAGGGCCTCAAGCACATCTGCACTCCCTGACCTGCTGGACACGGAACGGTTGCCGTGCTTTGCAACCTTGACGCCGGCCCCTGCAACCACAAAGGCGGCTGTTGTTGACACATTGAAGGTCTGAGCCCCGTCGCCCCCGGTCCCGCAGGTATCAACCAATGATTCTCCCGGAGACAGATTTACATGAATACGTATGGCCTTCTCCCTCATCACCTTTGCGGCCCCGGCTATTTCATCTACAGTCTCGCCCTTTATCCTCAGGCCCGTGAGCAGGGCGCCGATTTGGGCAGGTGTTGCCTCTCCATCCATAATTATTTTCATAACTGAAGAAATCTCAGCCTGGCTGAGATCTTTCCTGCTGACAACATCAGAAATGGCCTTTTTTAATGTATCCATACTCCTCTACCACCCCTTTAATCCTTTAATCCTAGGGCGTCTAAAAACGCCGTTTTTAGGCAATATTTTTTGCCCACTTTTTGGACCCGGAAACATTGATCATAATGCCCAGCCTAAAAGGATTTCGAGCAAATAGAAGAGGTCCCAAAAGTGG
>QNAY01000341.1 GCA_003645605.1 Thermodesulfobacteriota bacterium | reverse complement strand
TGAGGGGATGGATTGTCAAATTTAAAAGTTGATGTCGAGTAGAGGAGAAAATTAAATTATCCTTGGGCGAGGTGCTTGTGTTTGCCTGGTGAGAGTGCCGACATCGAGGACGACTGTGAGGACACGGGTAAAGACACAAAATGAATAATCTATTTGCCTCGGATATTTTTAAAAATCCTGGCTACCCTTTACCCTGCATTTGTGTCCTTCCTTGTGGGGAGGGGAAGAGAAAAAACCTCCCCTTACCCGATTAGGCAAACGTACTGAATTTACAAACAATTCTTGTTCACAATTCAAGCTTTTTGACACCAATTCTCTTTTCTTTAATGCGTCCGTCCATACCACCCGCCGTACAGCATAAGTAGCGCGAGAATTAACGCTGGCCCCAGTGCTTTGTTAAAAACTGCGGCTATATTGCCCCGCCAGGGACTTTTAGCTATACGTCCGATGAATGCAGTGAACGGTAGAGCGACCAAGAAGTATACCAAGAAGGAGCCACCGTAGCTGATAAGGAAACATACAATCTTCAGAGGATACGACGTCGTGTTAATGCCCAAGTTCATAGGAGCCACCAAATAGTTGGCGATCGCAAGCACGATAAAGAGCAATGTAAAATTTGTCCAAAAGCGGCTCCAAGTATGTCGCGTCAGTGATATTTGCTTAGATGTTTTCATGAGGATTTCCGTATAAAGTTAGGGAGTCAAAATGGTGTTTAGCAGTAAATTAAGTGTTCGATTATGAGATTCTTTATCTAATGTAGGCATTTCACATTTTTTAGGGGGCCACCTTGATTCATCAGAAGAAGTCATTTTTCATATATCCCAACGAGTCTGTAGAAAAAGCCCAAAAACGCTAGTAAAACCTAATTTATAGTTCCCTTAACTGACTAATATCATTGACTCCGGATTTCATAAAAATATCATAAAAAGACTTATTTTACAGACTCAACGTGCCGCATAACCGGCTACCAGCGAAACGTAGCGTAGTTGGCAGCGGCCGAGTTGATGCAATTGTTCAGATTGTGGTTCGCTTAGGCTCACACAATCTAACCTTATTCGTTATGCATCACTTGCGAATCACCATCGAAGCGGCAGCTTTGCGAAATATCGTTTCGGATCGAAAAAACGTTTCTTCGGGCGCAGCTCCGATCAAGATAATTGCGCCACTCGCTGTGTTTACGCAATAGTGGATGCTAGTCATACGGATTTTTGCGGCGGCATTATGTGCTGTGGATTTGAGCCACGTTACGGGACGCCCTTGCAATTTCGTGTTGCCCTCAGCCTGCAACCCTTGGGTAGCCTGTATTTCGTATTTGTAGTTTTCACAAGAATATGCTGGCACACCACTATCAAAAACCGCGATGCTATGACCGGCTGAGTTTCCGAAGATGGCCACAACTTGGTCGTATTTCGGCGTACCCTTTTTCCACCCTTCAGGGGGATAAAAGGAAATACCTCGCTTGCGGTCTTCAAAGCGCTGGCTACTTAAAGGGACATCAACAGGCATAAGCTGAAATGATTCTGTAAACCGTTGAAAGTGTTTGTCCGCGCTGTGGTCGTTGGCAGTGTAAATATGGGACAGGCGGATATGGTCACCATCGACAATGAAGACTATGCCGTGTCCCACGAACGGCACACCTTCAATGGTGTGAGTGTACTTATACTCCATCGCAGGAAAGCATAGAAAACGGGTAAGCCTCTTATATTTCAGACTGGCATTGTCCGAGATCATCACTAAGCCACGTAAAAAACCATCCAGGTATGCATCTATTGAGGCGTCCTCAAACACCTTTTCAGGGGAGTGATTGACGAATACGGAATATTGTGATGTTGGATTGACGACAACCGCCTGATAGGAATTTACATACCCATGTTCCAGACCTCTATCCGTTCGGATTTCTGAGGGCTTTGAAGGAAATGCGGCCTCAAATCCGTCGTTTGGGTAACTGTACTGAATAAAGTGGTCAGGCTTCGCAGGGACACCCCCCAGACTTGTGACACCGCCAACAACTGGCGATTGTGCGGCAGTCCGGTTGTCTCCCGTTGGAAATGGGAAAAAGAGCTGGCTAACAACTACGAATAGTACGTAGCCGACAAGTATTCGTAGCATTAAACCACGCCATGTAAGCGCCTTAGCCCTAAACTTATCTGCCAGACTGGTTGATGACTGTGTGTTGCTCACGTTGCCCCTGAATTCTTTGTGCCTAACCCAAAGATCTGTGGTGCGGTGCGTCCTCTGGATTGACTGGTATAGGTTTTGAACCTCAATATATTGCAACAGTCACTATTAGGAATAAGGCCCGGCAATTGATGAGGGCAGAGTTTATTATGGATGTCCTCGGGAGGTTCCCTAGCCAGGCCCGTTCTATTAATTTATCGGCAAGGTTAACGATTATCTTAAAAATCCTGGCCAGACCTTCAGATTTCCTTTAGGAACGCACTAAATAGGGCCGTGGAAGAGCTCTTGCTACACTGGAATCCTTGCTATTGCATATAGGGACTGGAAAGCCTATTACCCCGGAGTGGGAAAAATATTTGCTTTTGGTGGATTGATGCTTGAATTTACTATCAGTTTTTGCTGGGGCAGGTAATCAGCAAAACCCGGTTTTAACACCGATTTTCACAGATGGTTAAATCGACATAGTTTTCCCCTAATTTTCCCCTAACAAAACAGACCCCTGTTGATTTGTTTTCTATTTGCAGTCAAAATAATATTACATACCTATATCGCCT
>QNAY01000340.1 GCA_003645605.1 Thermodesulfobacteriota bacterium | reverse complement strand
GATGGCATTGTTCGTGCCAAGAGAAGGCCGTATATACCTGTCGTGTTATCGAGGTGCGAGGTTGATCGGATTATTGGTTTTATGAAATACCCCCATAAGCTGATCATCAGCCTTATGTATGGCTGTGGTCTTCGTATTTCTGAATGTCTTTCGCTTCGTGTGCATAATTTTAATTTTGATATGAGAATACTCACCATCCATAACGGCAAGGGGCAAAAAGACCGCACCGTTCCCATACCCAAAGCGCTTATGGATGAGTTGAGAGCGCAGCTTGAACGGGTCATTGATCTGCATGAGCGTGATTATGAAGAAGGATACGACGGTGTATTTCTGTATGGATTACTGGAGAAAAAATATAAGAATGCCTCCAGGGAATTGATATGGCAATGGTTTTTTCCGGCCAAGGAGTTAACTTTTGTTCCAGAGAACAAAGAGCGCAGGCGCTATCATATTCATGAAACTTCACTGCAGAAAGCGCTCAGAAAGGCGGTAAAAAAGGCAAAAATTCCAAAGCGAATTACCTCCCACACGTTTCGCCACAGTTTTGCAAGTCACCTCCTGCAGGCCAATTACGACATTCGGACGATTCAAGAACTATTGGGGCATAGCGATGTGCGAACTACAATGATTTATACTCATACGATTAAGAGCCAGACTAAGAAAGAAGCAAAAAGCCCACTGGATTTTTAATGTACTGTGAACGGTCATGATTTGAGATTTTTCTAAAAAGAAATTAGGATTCATGGAACCGGCGTTGCCGGCTCAAAGAAGGAAGAAAACGAAACTCAGGGAGATTTTTCAGAATGCGACAATATGTAGTGGACGAACTCAGAGCAGATGAAGTTGAAAAAATTAAAGAATATTTGGACGAACACTGTGATCTTTCAGATATGGTGGGGCTTTACTGGCTTAAAATGCCAGATGATATCCTTTCTCCAACACAGTATGAACACAAGAGCTGTCAGCCCCATTGCGCAGCCATAGAGCTGGGAGACAAATGGGTGAAATTTGAGATGCTGGTTAGGAGCCGCCAGAAGATAAGATGTGAATGTGTGAGTTATGCAACTACTCAACAAAGGACATTTTTGTTGTCCTTTGTTGATAATCTTCTGGACCAGACAGGGATAAGAATCTGATTCCTAAACGGAAACCAACCGAACTGTAAGCGTTTACAGGGTGCTGCAAATGCAAGGCGTACGGGTACGCAGACGTACTTCCTGTACTTCAAGTGCCCGACAACAAAGCAGATGCGGTGCCCTGTGAACGTTTACCGAAAAGGAGTATGGATATGCCTCAACTCAACATTGACTGTGAAGGCCCCATAACCCAGAATGACAATGCCTATGAGCTCTGTGACGACCTGATACCTGAAGGAGGAATTTTTTTTGCCAGAGTCAGCAAATACGACGATTACCTCGCAGATATAGAGAAAAGGCAGGGTTACAAGGCAGGGGACACTCTCAAGCTGGTTCTTCCTTTTTTAATGGCTTGCGGGGCTACAAATAAGAAAATGGAAGAATTTTCAGAAAGGACCTTGATGTTGCTTCCGGGGGCAAGGGATATGCTACCCAAAGTAGCCGGTTTGATGCCTACCTTTATCATAAGCACAAGCTATTGTTCGTATCTCCAGGCGCTCTGCAAGGTATCCGGTTTCCCTGAAGATCAGGTCTACTGCACTTCTCTGGACCTGGACCAATATGAACTCACAGGACAAGAACAAAACAGACTTGAGGAACTGGCTTTGGAGATTGCCGGCCAACCCCTTCTTTCCTGGCCTGAAGATGCAGAGTATATCAGAGACCTCAGCAGTGAGAACCAGGCACTGGTGAGCCGTCTGGATACCATATTTTGGGAAGAGATCCCAAAAATGCGGATCGGAAAAATATTGTCCGATGTAAACCCGGTCGGTGGCTTTGAAAAGGCAAGGGCTGTTGAAGATAGCCTCAAAAAGACAGGACTCACCTTATCAGAAGTGCTTTACGTGGGAGACAGTATTACTGATGTACAGGCTCTGGAGCTGGTAAAAAACGCAGAAGGTGTGGCCATTTCCTTTAACGGGAACCGCTATTCCATAAAGGCGGCCAAGTGGGCATGCATGTGTGGTAATACCGCAATAATCGGGGCCATTGCCAGGCTCTTGGCCCTGAATGGTATGGAAGCCATGGATGAACTCATGGCAGACATGGATAGTGACCAGGCTGAGGGGACAGGCTTTCTGGATGCCTTGGCCTCAATGGGGGTCGGACCTGCCTTCCTTGATCCGCTCCGGCTGCTCAGAGACAAAGACGCCCCAAGACTCTTCCTCGTCAACAGTACTAACATCTCTGATGTAATAAAAGACAGCGAATATATGAGGAAAAACGTGAGGGGCCTCAGTATTGGAGAACTTGGATAGAATTACATGTAGGGTATTTAGGCTAAAGGTTGAAGGTCCCCAAAACCATTCCCTTTTCAGCCTTTGTGATTCGGACCGGCAGGATCTGATTTTTAAGGTCTGCCTGATCTCTTCCGGTCTCAATCAGCCCCGGTATATAGGTTGGAGTAAACCCTTTCCACATACAAGTATCTTTATCTTGCTGCTCCACAAGGCACTCAAATATTTTTCCTACATTGAAGCGGTAAAAGGCCTGTTTTTTCTCGTTTCCCAGGTCCCTGACAGCCCGGCCCCTTCTCGCCTTTTCTTTTTTGGGCACATTATCATTCATTGCCGCTGCGACAGTCCCTGGCCTGGGAG
>QNAY01000339.1 GCA_003645605.1 Thermodesulfobacteriota bacterium | reverse complement strand
TACCCCCAGATACATCACTTTATTGTTCCAATTTGTTAGCAGATACACATAATATGTCACAGTCATGGGCATTTAAGATTTCTCCCTTCGGTCGAAATGACAATATGGGCGAGAACGCTTACTTATATTTTTTGCCGGTCGACGGCCTTGCGTAACAAAAATGCCTTACGAAATCGAGCCGGATCAGGGTAATTTCTCAATAAGTCCTGGCAAATCATATTTTGCGACTACTAGATATCTTATCTTACCCGGAGTTATTGAGAAATTACAGATCAGGCTTTGCAGATCAGGTTATTCCGAAATTAATAAATACCAGAAAAAGACATGGATGCAAGCTGTCGTCTCACCAAAGCCGGAATCTTTTTTATCTTCAAATCTTTTTGGTTCCACCCTATCCGGATTAGGAAGGTAGGGACTTTGTTTGTATGGCGAAAAAATTCACTTTAAACACTTTACATTCAAGGTCGTCGGACCTAAACTCTTTTATTAATGTTTGCAACTAGTCAGGAAATCGTTTATATTTCCCTCTTGCCTTGTGGTCAAGATGGGGCAAATGAAGGAATTGTTTGCCATGGTCCGCATCAGCCATATCTTGGCCTTGCTTGACATATGATGAACAATAACTAACAGAGTTTTATCCGGATGAAACTATGGCCGTAAAAGTAGTCCTCAAGAAAAAAAACCAGTCATCCAATGGTTATCTGGGTCGTCTGATTGAAGCAAGCCAAGAAGGTACTATTACTTATCAGGTACTGAATGAAATAATACCTGATGAGGAAAAGGACCTTGAAAAGCTTGAAGAGATATTCGATCTGCTGTGCCTTAATAATATCAAAGTCATCGATGGCTCAAAATTAGCAACTATTTCCAGAGAGAAGGTACTAAAAGAGTTTGCAGAAAAAAAAGGTTTAATCGAAAAAGGATCAGATGTTACTTCTGAGGAGACAGAATCTGAGACTCCTGCAGTGGTTCTTGATGCCGGAGGTCATACTGACTCAGAGGAAATTACTACCACCTATTTGCGAGAAATGGGTAGCTATGAGCTCCTTACTCCTGAGAAGGAGCAAGATCTCAGCCGAACTATCAGAGATGGCTTTAATGGGATTATCAAGGCCATCACGGAACACCCCTCGGATCTGCCTGCAATGGAGGCACTGAGGGAGCAAATTCGCACATGGAGGCGTCGTGATCCCACCCTTAAGCCTAAAAAGCAGCAATTAAATTATTTAGTAAGTGCTATTACCAGCGTTCTGGAGATTTATCCCGAGGATGACAGCCTTAAACCCCTAGAGGTTATCGTCAAAGGGCATCGGGCAAGAATAGAGGTGGCCAAAGATGAAATGATCAATGCCAACCTCCGTTTGGTGGTCAGCATTGCCAAACGGTATATGCATCAAGGCCTGTCACTTTCTGATCTTATTCAGGAGGGTAACCTCGGTCTTATGCGAGCGGTTTTCAGATTTGATTATACAAAGGGCAACAAGTTTTCTACATACGCCAGTTGGTGGATACGCCAGGCTATTACCAGGGCCATCCTGGACAAGACCCGCACAATACGCCTTCCAGTGCATTTCCTGGAACTTCGTAGTCAGTTTTTTAAGGCATTTTATGCCCTCCTTAAAGAGCTTGGCCGGGAACCTGCACCTGCTGAGATTTCACTGCGAACAGGGTTGCCCCTGGAAAAAATCCTGTCTATTCTGGAGGCCTCCAAGGAACCGGTCTCTTTGGAGACACCAGTTGGAAATGAAGACAGCACCCTAGGAGACTTTATTGAAAACATGGATATTGTCTCTCCTTACGAGACAGTGCGGGAGAGGGAACTTACAGAGCGGATTAAGGGCATCCTGGCCACTCTAAGTCCAAGGGAGGAAAAGATCATTCGTCTCCGCTTCGGGATAGGTGAGGACAGTGAATATACCCTTGAAGAGATAGGCAAGCGCTTCAATGTGTCACGCGAGCGCATTCGTCAGATAGAGAAAAAGGCCCTGAACAGGTTGAGACACTCGAGTCGCCGGGAGCGTCTGAAGTTTTTTCTTGGCTAGGAAATCGTCCTCACCGATTTATTCTTGTCCACCGAATTGATTACCAGGCCAGTCAAGATTTTTGGGGTAAAGTAGGTTGATTTGTGAGGCAGGATAAGCCCTGCATCAGCCACATCCAGGACCTGATTAACCGGTGTGGGTCGCAGGATAAAGAGTACATCGTTTTCATCTAATGCCTTAAGGGCGCTTGGAGCATCTATTGTGAATTTTATGGTCTTCCCCGCATCGAGGCTCTGTGGGTTAATTTTAAAGACTCCCTTGATAACGGCCTCTTCCAGCAGCATTACATCAAGTTCCGACAGGGCAGGGTGCAAGTGCGATAATAGCCTGTTTGGATCTGTTGCTTTCCGCCACCAGATTTGTGCTGTTTTTCTTTTTCCAAAAACCACTCCAATCCCTCGCCTCTGCGGTTTTTCATCAAGGCATTGAATCAAATTGGCGCACAGTTGCTCTGGTTCCAGATCTTTCGTATGAGAGATTTGTTCAACATCGAACACCTGAGACGCCGTAGATTCTATAAGCTCTAGATCCAAGGCCTCCGGCAGGGTGACAACCCTGTGGACCGGAAAGACCACAAGGCCGGGATCTTCTGAATCTACGAGATAAACCATCAGGTAGTTATATGGCTTTGACGGATCTTTTCCATAAACCTTTTGCATCTCGTTTCGGTATTTAATAGCAGTGGTGTAGCGGTGG
>QNAY01000338.1 GCA_003645605.1 Thermodesulfobacteriota bacterium | reverse complement strand
ATTTAGTGATTTGGTGATTGTCTCGCATGATCTGTGTTTCTCTGGCTGAGCCTACCTGTGACGCCCTGCTGAAGCGTCTGCAACAGGTGGCGGCAAAAGCCGATATGGCTGAAGTTCGTCTGGATGCTCTTGCAGATGCGGAATCTCTGGATTTTGTGAGTTTAACAAAAGACCGCCCCTGCCCTTTTATTTTTACTAATAGATCATCTGCAGAAGGAGGTCTTTTTTCAGGTTCCGAAGAGGAGCGAATCGGCCTTTTGGAAAAGGCCATATCTGCAGGGGCGGATTATGTTGACATTGAACTCAGAACAGCTCCGGCCTTAAGGGACACTATAGTAAAAAAAGTTCGTGAAGCCGGGACAAAGCTCATTATTTCCTATCATGATTTTTCTCGTACTCCTGCAAAGGAAAAACTGATCGAAGTGTTTGATTCGGAAAGACAGGCCGGGGCGGACATTGGGAAGATAGTCACCATGGCTGAGGGTCCACAGGATGTCTTGAAAGTTTTTTCGCTGTATTTTAAGGCCCTGGATGAGGGGTTTCCTTTAATAGCTTTCTGTATGGGGGCTTTGGGAAAGATGAGCAGGCTGGCCTGCCTGGCGTTGGGGGCTTATCTGACATATGCGTCTTCAGCCAGGGGTCATGAGGCTGCTCCGGGGCAAATACCTCTTGATGACTTGAGGGCTATTGTTGATTGCTTGAACGATACGCAGTAAAAGAATTTTGGAGATATCTTTTTTAGGGGTGCTTATCTTCTTGACTTAATGGGTTTTTTTCTTTAACGTATTAATATTTTGGAATTTGTAACAGCTTCCCATGAGATTTATCTTATGTGTTTAAAGAGGAGGGTGTCTCAATATGACCTTAACTAAGGCAGATATTGTAAGTCGTTTATATAGAAGTAAAAAACTGAGCAAAATAGAGTCTGCTCAAGCCGTAGAGAACTTGCTCAAGATCATTAAAGATCGTCTTGAGGCAGGAGAGAACGTTCTTGTTAGCGGTTTTGGTAAATTTTCTGTCAAGGATAAGAGATCCAGACGTGGCAGAAACCCACACACAGGAGAGGACCTGATTCTTGATCCTCGAAGAGTCGTGACTTTCCGGCCGTCCGGAGTGCTGCGTCAAAAAATAAACGGAAAGACAGGAAAATAATTCCGTTCAAAAATCAGCAATCCTAAATTCAAAATCCTAAATTCAAAATTGTGTCTGAATTGTTTTTCCGTTCAGACACTAAGGAACGGGAGATAAATAAGTTGAACAAAAATTAACAGGATTTTTTGTTGTATTCAAGGCGCGAGGAGTGAGCATAACGGGTTATGTGATCGACGAGCAACGAAGAAGACGGCAAAAAAGATGTTAATTTGTTCAAGTTATTTATTGTACGTTCCTAGGTGGTGCCGAAGGGGAGATTCGAACTCCCACGGATATATTGTCCACTAGATCCTGAATCTAGCGCGTCTACCAATTCCGCCACTTCGGCTGATCGAAGATCATTAAATAGACAGTGCTTGCACTTGTCAAGGGGCCATTGTAGTGTCTGCTGACCAAATAGTAAATAGTAAGCGTTCACAGGGCACCGCATCTGCTTTGTTGTCGGGTACTTGAAGTACAGGGAGTACGTCTGCGTACCCTCCGCCTTGCATCTGCAGCACCCTGTAAACGCTTACAGTTCGGTGGTGTGGAAAACGGATTGTAATCCCGTGAACGGTTATAGTAAATATTAATGTCTGGAGCAAAGGCTGTAACCACAAACTGAAGAAGATTTGAAATGAATGTTTACAAAGGTCTGCACGAGATTGAAAAATCATTTCATCGGCCTGCACTGACCATAGGTAACTTTGACGGAGTACATCTGGGGCATCAGGCCCTTTTTCGCCGGGTAGTGGAACTTGCAGGGCCAAGAAACGGGGACACGGTAGCCCTTACCTTTGAGCCTCATCCCATGAAGGTCTTAAGGCCTCAAAATCCACCAAAACTTATTTCAACAATGGACCATAAGGTGGAGCTGATAGCTGAGGCTGGAATTGAACACCTGGTCTGTTTACCCTTTACCAAAGAGCTTGCAGGCACGTCCGCTCACGATTTTGTTAATAAAATACTTCACCGGACTATGGGGGTGGAGGACCTGGTCGTGGGTTATGATTATGCCTTTGGCAAGGGTCGGCAGGGAAATATATCTTTACTCCAGGCCATGGGATCAGAACTTGGATTTAGCGTACATGTTATTTCTCCTGTTTCTGTGGAAGGCATGGTGGCCAGCAGCACTAATGTCAGGGAACATGTAACCCTGGGCGAGATGAAACAGGTCCGGCTTCTCCTTGGAAGGTATTATCAGATTCATGGAATCGTACAGGAAGGAATACATCGCGGCGGTCCGGTCGTAGGTTTTCCCACGGCCAACCTGCACATTGACAAGGAGGACCTATGTCCCAAACCGGGGGTCTATGTAGTCCAGGTTATTTATCAAGACCAGTGCTATGGAGGGGTGATGAATATTGGGTACAATCCCACATTTGGCGGACAGGATCTGGGGGCCGAGGTCCACATATTCGACTTTGAAAAAAATATCTACGGTCACCCGATTAAATTGAATTTTATTCAGCGGTTGAGGGACGAAAAGAAATTTTCCGGGCCAAAGGAACTGGCCGAACAGATCACAAAGGATGCAGAGGCAGCGCGTATCGTCCTTGCCAAAGAGAAAAACAATATGTAGGGGCATGCCTATGTGCCTGCCCAAT
>QNAY01000337.1 GCA_003645605.1 Thermodesulfobacteriota bacterium | reverse complement strand
TTGCATCTGAGGCAGATGCCAGCAAAACGTCGGATTCGGTAATGGCCCCGATACCGCTCCTGACGAAACTCACTTTTATCTCTTGAGTACTGAGCTTGCGCAATGCCTCTAGAAGGGCCTCCACAGAGCCCTGAACATCTGTCTTGAGGACTATATTTAGTTCCTTGAATTCCTCCTCCCGGAGTTTTTCAAAGACATTTTCCAGACTTACCTTGCTGCTCTTGACCAGTTCTGTCTCTCTTATCTTACGTTGGCGATACTCAGCCACTTCTCTGGCCTTTTTGTCGTCAGAAAGTACTGCGAATTCGTTCCCTGCCTCCGGCACGCCGGAGAGACCCTGAATTGCCACGGGCATGGAGGGGCCGGCAGTCTTTATCCTTTCACCCTTGTCGTCGAACATGGCCCGTACTCTGCCGTGGTGTATGCCGCAGACCAAAGCATTACCTATGTGCAGCGTCCCTTCCGAAATCAGCAGGGTAGCCACAGGGCCACGCCCCTTGTCCAGATTCGCCTCTATCACGTGACCTCTGGCAGGCCGATTGGGGTCTGCCTTGAGTTCCATCACCTCGGCCTGGAGGGCCATCATCTCAAGCAGTTCTTCAATTCCTATTTTTTCTTTGGCTGAGATGTTGATGCAAATGGTCTCTCCACCCCAATCCTCCGGAATCAATCCTAGTTCAGAAAGTTCCCCTTTCACCTTTTCCGGATTCGCACCTGGCTTGTCAATCTTGTTGATTGCTACAATGATGGGCACCTCGGCTGCCCGAGCATGATCTATAGCCTCACGTGTCTGGGCCATTACGCCGTCATCCGCCGCCACCAGCAGGATTACGATATCAGTAACCTTGGCCCCGCGAGACCTCATAGCTGTGAATGCCTCATGACCCGGAGTATCCAGAAAGACTACTTCCTGGCCGGATGGAAGTGTGACGTGATATGCGCCTATGTGCTGGGTGATGCCACCTGCCTCCTTTGAGGCTACATCCGCTTTGCGTATGGCATCCAGAAGTGAAGTCTTTCCATGATCTACATGGCCCATGATTGTAATCACAGGAGGTCTTGGCACAGACTCGCCTTCCTGGACATCCTCTATATGGACCAAGTCTTCAGCCACGGACTTCTTCTCCAGTTCATAGTCAAATCCGGATGCCACAATGCTGGCTACGTCGTAGTCGATAGACTGATTTACCGTGGCCATTATATCCAGCCCCATGAGCTTCATTATAATGTCTCCTGCCTTGACGCCCATCCGCTTGGCAAGCTCACCTACCTGAATAGTCTCGTATATGGCAAACTTTCGTTTGCTTGCCTTGGGGGGCACGGTGCCGAACTGAGGGGCTACCTCCCCCTTTTGTCCTGAATCGCCATGGGTCCTGGAAGCCCTGATTTTCTTCCGGCTGGATGCTGTGATATTGCTCTCTTCTGCAAGAATTTTGTTTATATGTCTCTGTTTTCCCTTTCGCCTGGGAGTAACCCGACGCTTTTTGAGCGATCCTCCCAACTCCGACATCTGGACTACTCTTTTGCCCTTTTTTCTGTCCGTTTTTTCAGGGACTACGGTAATATCAACCAGAGGAACCGACGGTTCTACAGGATGTACACCCGTGTGAGAGGGCTTTTTAGCCCGAGGAGCAGGACTTTCAGGTCTATTGTTTGGCTGCTGGAGGATTTCAATCTTCGGCCGGTCAAGGATCTTTACGAAGCTTTTGGGTTTAGCGACCTTGGCTTTTTTTACAGTCTTGGGTTTAGGAGCAGTTTTGGGCAGAGCAGGCTGTTTCTCAGGCAGGGACTCTTCCACTACTTCCGTTACGGTTTCGGTCACTTTTTGCCTGGATTCGATTTCTAACTGTTTTCCTTCAGTAACTGGGGCTTCCCCCTCGGCCTTAATTTCTTCCTCTTCCTTGGCGACAACAAGGACAGCCTCTTCAGCTTTTTCTTCCGTCACCGCCGCCTCTTTCACAGGCACCTTAGTAACGGCTTTCTCTTCAGCTTCAGTTGGACGAACGATCTTTTTGAGGGTAATTTTTCGGTGCCTGAGGCGCACTGTGGTTTTAGGCTTGATCTCTTGTTCTCTCTTTTCTGCCGCGTGTGCTTCGTCCTTGAGCTTGCGGCGGATATCCTGGGCCTCATAGTCCTCAAGCGTGCTCATATAGTTCTTGATGTTGTAGCCAAGATCCATAATCTTGGCTGCCATCTCTTTGCTGGCTATTCCAAATTCCTTAGCCAGCTCATGGACTCTAATTTTAGCCATGCCTGTCTTTAACCCCCGGCAACATAACTCTTCTTAAAAGAGCCGGTTAGGCTCTCATGTATTAATACATCCTGGATTGGCCTATTCATTTTCTTTTGAAATGTACGATCCAAACACCGTTTGTGGTTGGCCTTCATGAGAATACCCCATCTGCGGCAACGCTTCAATTTCTCCGCTTGGCCGTGTGGCTGCACGCAGATATGTCTTGTTAACGTATGACCAAGTAAGTATTATTCTGCTAAATCTCCGTGTAGTGTGTCCACGACATCTTGAGCAGAATTATTTTGAGACTCGTGATCCTCGGCTTTCTCTTCTGTCTCAGGCAAATCCTCTTTTTCGGTTCCGGTCTCTTCACTGGCATCTATTTCTTCGGCCAGGGCCTCCTCTTTCTCAATTTCCTTTTCCTCCATCAGCTTTTTGGCCTCTTCCACCAATGAGCTTATCAGCTCTGCACTCAGGTTAGTCCCCTGCGAGAGTTCATCAGGATCAGCC
>QNAY01000336.1 GCA_003645605.1 Thermodesulfobacteriota bacterium | reverse complement strand
CAGATTTCAATCCGACAGGGCGCAAAACACGGATACCGTAATGTCGGAATAAATTCCGACCTACAAATGTCCAAATAACGTCCACAAATAACTCGTATATATCACAACGAGGGGAACCATCTCCACTTTTTAAAAAAAGTGTAAACTGGTGAATGAAGGATGCCAAATATTTATATATATTTTTACTCACTTGTTAAAATATTTGTGGAGGTAAGAATATGAAAAAAATGCGGATTTTGAAAAATGAATGGCCGAGTTTTGTTAAAAATTTTAATCGTCAAAATCAGTTCAGAAGGGCCTCCCTGACCTTGGGAGAAAATGTAGTAGTCGGGGAACCCGGTCTGCCCCTGGTTGGTCTAGCCTATGATCCAGAGAAGCGAAGAGTAGATATCTATTTGGGAGGCACGGATACTGAGAATCTGGCTCATTTGAGCCATGGTGTCGAAGTACCCAGGGCCCTTTATCTTATCACGGACGAAGAGGCATCTAATCCGGTAGTGGGAATGCAAATCCAAGGACCTCCCGGGACAAGCATGGCCTATGTGATGTTTGAAGATGAGATGCCGGAAAATGTAAGATGCCACTGGATAGCCAACGTGGCCTATACCCTCTTTGAGATAAGAGGAGGAAAAGTTCATGGACATGACCAGAAGGACTGGTATGAGGCCGAGAGGCTCATAAAGGAAACTATAGTACCTTTTTTGGTGTAGCCTCTGTTCAGAAATCGGGAAACTGCGGGATTGTTAAAAGACAGTTTTAAAAAATCAGGCGCTGCTCTTGATAAAGCAAGGACGGCGGATGAGACCCTAAAATGGGTCCGGGACCGGTTTAACAGCCTGGGAATGCCTATTCTTCAGGATACCGAACGAGTAGACAAAGACAGGCTGGGAATACCGGTATATGTAAGCAGGTATAGCCCGTCTGTCAGCCGTTTGACCGGTACGCCCAGGCAGATGGGTAAAGGTGCTACTCCCGTCCAGGCAGAGGCAAGTGCCGTGATGGAGTTGGTAGAACGCTTCAGCCTTTTTAACTTTGTGAAAGAAAGGGAACACCGGACTTGCAGGCGCATGGACCTTGAGACCGGCGCGGTACCTATGGAAGATATGCTTAAGGCGCTGCATCTCAAGAACTATGGTGAAAAGGCTATCTCAAAGGCCGGCAGGTTGATTGAGATCCTGACTCTTGATTGGGTAAAGGCTTTTTATCCCACAGGCGGAGGAGAGTTCCATCTCCCCTTCTCGTGGTTTTGGCCTTTAAACGAGTATAATGGCTCAGCTTCAGGGAATTCATTTGAAGAAGCCGCCGTTCAGGCCCTCTCAGAGGTAGTTGAACGTCATGTCTGTTCCATCATTACCCATAAAAAGCTGTCTACTCCGACCATAGAACTTAATACCATCAAAGATCCTGTTGTCATAGAACTTTTGACAAAATTCCAGGACCTGAATATAGAGCTGGTGCTGAAAGACTTTTCTCTTGATCTCGGTATTCCGACAGTTGGAGCCATTGCGTGGGATCCATCGACTTTTCCATCCAGTAGCGAGATAGTATACACTGCCGGGACAGCTCCTGATCCTCAGCGGGCAATAATAAGGGCACTTACAGAGGTAGCGCAACTGGCTGGAGACTTTGATAGAGAAGGTGAGTATGTAGAGAGCGGACTTCCTAAATTTTCGAGTCTGGATGAGGCCTCATATGTGCTTGATAAAGCTGTTCAAGTCTCTGTAGAATCCATGCCGAATTGTAGCTCGGAAAATTTCAGGATCGAGGTTGAAGGGCTGTGCAAGGCATTGGCAGATGTCGGCTTGAAGGCATATCTGGTTGATATCACACACCCTGAGTTGGCTGTTCCCGCAGTATATGCGGTGATCCCTGGAAATCACTTCAGGGATCGTACCAGAAACCTTGATGTGGCATTCCACTGTGCCCGTATGGTGGACTCTATAGAACATCCACAGAAGGCA
The DNA here is from genome assembly GCA_003645605.1 of Thermodesulfobacteriota bacterium. Taxonomy (GTDB): domain Bacteria; phylum Desulfobacterota; class Dissulfuribacteria; order Dissulfuribacterales; family UBA3076; genus UBA3076. Next base: position 790 of record QNAY01000336.1, on the reverse strand, counting down.
CTCTCTATTCTGACCGCCATAGACGAACTATACTCAGAACGGTACGATACAGCCTTTTATACCGGACATGCGCATGAACAGTTTGGAGATTATGCGGAGGCGCTTAAATGGTACAACAAGGCGTTTCTGCTCAATCCCGCTCCCGAGGAAGTGGCAAGCATCTATTGCCACCGTGGGGTGTGCTATAAGGAATTGGAGGATTTTACCAAGGCAATAGAGGAGCTTGAGCGTGCCAGGGACTCTAATCCGGAGCTCAAGGAAATTCATAATCTTCTGGGATACTGCTTTTATCGTACAGGAAAATACGTCAAGGCCATAGAGGCCTTTGAGCAAGCGATATCCATCGATCCGGGATCTGCAATTGATTATGCCAATATAGCCAGCAACCTCCAAAAATTGAACATGAAGGATGCGGCAATCAGGTGGTATGAGATGGCCCTTGAGTTAGATCCGGACCTCAGTTGGGCCGGAGATAAGATGCGGGAGCTTCAGGCTGTCTCTTAGGATTTATTTATATCCGGGAGATACCCAAGCAATTTTTTGGAATGTAACTATCTTTAATCAGGGGAAAATATCATGTAAAGAATTTTCGGTGGAGGCGTCTGGTTTTCTTGACAAAAAAATTATGTTATAGTATGCATTCAATTAAATTTTAAGCATGGAGATATCTTGCTGCTTGTAATCATGCAAACTAATTCTTTAAGGAGGACGATATGGCAGAACTGGAATTTGGAGGAGAGAAATTCGAAATTGACGAGGACGGTTTTCTCCTGGGTGGAATCGAACATTG
>QNAY01000335.1 GCA_003645605.1 Thermodesulfobacteriota bacterium | reverse complement strand
TAGTGAACCGGATGAACCCAAACTGGAAAGATCTGAGTTCTGGATGGTAAAGATTTCTCCCTTTGGTCGAAATGACATGGCAGCGCGAATCATGACACATTAGCGTGAACGGTTACGATTCGAGAATACACACTTTTTTAAAAAAGTGTAAACTGGTGAATGAAGGATGCCATTATTTTAAACAAATATTTTTCGAGGTTTCAGACAAATGCAAGTTATTCTTAAAGAAACTATCCCTTCTCTCGGGAAGGCCGGAGACATGGTCAAGGTCGCAAATGGCTATGGCCGCAATTTTTTGCTGCCTAAAGGCAAGGCCATATTTGCCAACAAAAAGAATATGTCTCAGATTGAGCGTCAGCAGGCCTCTATCCTGACCAAGGCCGCCAAGGAATATGAAGAGTTTGATGCCCTTGCCACTAAGCTTGGTGAGTTGGAAATCAGCATACCGGTCCGGGTAGGTGAAATGGATCGGCTTTATGGCTCTGTTACCAATCTTGACATAGCCGATGCGATAGAATCACAAGGGTATTCAATTGATCGCAAAAAAATACGGATGGACGAGCCCATCAAGGCCCTTGGCGCATTCGAGATCCCAATAAAGCTCAGCCCTGATGTCAAGGCCGTAATCAAAATCAATGTAGTCCCACAAGAATCTTTGTGACATTAAGAATCCGTAAGGGAATAAGTTACGGGTCCTAAGCAATCGACAACCTAAAATGAGCAATTAGCCTTTAGCTATTAGCTTAATGATTACAGGATATTTTACTATTACAAATTTTCACCCATTGGGTGTTATTTCTAATTAATTTAATACCCTGATTTCCCAAAGCTAAACGCTAACAACTAATCGCTTAACTTAGGTACAAACATGTCTATAGCATCTCTTAAAAATGTTATTAAACCCGCTGAGTATCGCCTTCCGCCACAAAATGTAGAAGCAGAGCAGTGTATCCTCGGAGGCATTCTGATCGAGGACCAGGCCCTTTTGAAGGTTGTTGAGTTTCTGCACCCGGAGGACTTCTACAAAGAGACCCACGGCATTATCTATGATGCCATACTTGATCTTTTTGACAGAAATGAACCTCAAGACCTCGTGACTGTTCACAATGCCCTGAAATCCATGGGAAAACTTGAAGCAGTCGGAGGGGCAGCCTACCTTGCGGAAATTGCGGAGACTATGCCTGTAGCCGCCAATATCGGCTACTACGGCAAAATCGTTTGGGACAAGGCCGTCCTTCGCCGGCTTATTCAAAAGGCATCAGACATATCTACCCTTTGTTACGAAGAAACAGGAGAGGTGGACGAGGTCCTTGAATCTGCCGAGGCATCCATATTTGAAATCTCTCAGACCAAAATCCGTCAGGCCTTCTACCCTCTTAAGGGTATACTTAGGGACAGCATCAAAAAGGTAGAGGATCTGTACGAGCGCAAGGAACTGATTACCGGTGTGCCTACGGGGTTTACAGAACTGGACAAGTTGACTGCAGGATTTCAGCCATCCGACCTTATTATCATTGCAGGTCGTCCCAGCATGGGCAAGACGGCCTTTGCCCTGAATATTGCGCAGCACACGGCCATTGCCAACGATACATGTGTTGCGATTTTCTCTTTGGAAATGTCCAAGGATCAATTGGCCCTCAGGATGCTGTGTTCAGAAGCCTGTGTGAATGCACAGAAGGTAAGGACGGGTTTTTTGAGTGAGCGGGACTGGCCAAAGCTGATAAATGCTGCTGGTCACCTCTCCGAGGTCCCTATCTTTATCGATGACACACCGGCCTTATCCGCCATGGAGATAAGGGCCAAGACCAGGAGGCTTAAGAGTAAACACGACCTTGGCCTTGTGTTGGTAGACTACATGCAGCTCATGAGGGGCAAAGGACGCAACGAGAGCAGAGAGCAGGAAATTTCCGAGATATCAAGGTCACTTAAGGCAATGGCCAAGGAGCTGAACGTCCCTGTGGTAGCCCTGTCTCAGCTTAATCGCAAGGTAGAGGACAGACCAAACAAAAGACCACAGATGGCAGACCTTAGGGAGTCAGGGGCAATAGAACAGGACGCTGATGTAATAGCCTTTATTTTTCGGGACGAAGTCTATAATCGGTCTGAAGACAATCCGAACAGAGGTATGGCTGAAATCATTGTGGCCAAGCAGAGAAACGGTCCCATTGGTATTGTAAAGCTGGCCTTTGTGGACAAATACGCTACCTTTGCCAACCTGTCTCGCGAATCAGAATATTAAACCTCTACTACATGAGCTCTTGAAGGAAGGTGGCATAACGCCGTCAGAGGAACTCATAACAAACCTCGAGGTCTATCTGGGGGAGCTTTACTCCTGGAACCAACGCATCAACCTCACCGGCCTTAAAACCATAGAGGAAATGGCTCTCAAGCACATAGGTGATACCTTGACTCTGATTCGTTTTTTGCCAAAGGGTGTCCATCACGTACTGGATATAGGCACAGGCCCCGGTGTTCCTGGATTAATCCTCAAGCTGTTTCGTCCCGATCTTGAAATAGTGCTTATTGACGCCATCCGGAAAAAGGTCTCGTTTCTCAATACTGTGATCGCAATAATCGGTCTTACAGATATATGGGCAGAGCACTGCCGAATGAGCCCCAAAGATATACCCAGGCATTTCCCCCCTGAAAGCTTTGATGTAATTGTCAGCCAGGCAGTAGGACCTCTGGATGAGCTTGCCCGCATGGCCCGGCCTTTACTGTCACCAAACGGTCTGGTAATAGCCATGAAGGGACCAAAGG
>QNAY01000334.1 GCA_003645605.1 Thermodesulfobacteriota bacterium | reverse complement strand
AGTACGATAAGATTTCTCGCTTTGCTCGAAATGACAGTTTTGGTTAGTTTTCGTTCAGACACTATTTATCTCCCGTTCCTAACATTAGCGAACAAGATCACCTATACGTTCGAACCTTGGCCAAAATTTATCCGAATTCCAACTCCAATAAATAGTAAATGCCTCACCTTTCACGTCCTTGATGGGTACAAATCCCCAGAATCTGCTATCATAACTTTGATCCCGGTTATCGCCCATTACAAAGATTTTGCCCTTCGGAACAGTCACAGGTCCCATGTTATCCCTTGGTTGAACTGACCCAGGGAATATCCGGGGGTCTGTGTGCTGCATACCTTGTGGATCAGAAAATAGTTTTCCGTTTACATATACATTCTTGTTTATTACCTGGACAGTGTCTCCCTCTACGCCAATCACACGTTTTATGAAATCTTTTTTCTTGTCCATTGGATAAATAAAGACCGCCACATCTCCGCGCTCAGGTTTTTTGCCCGGGATCCAGAGTTCCCTGGTAAATGGATTCCTGACACCATAAATGAATTTATTTACGAGTATATGATCACCGATGAGAAGCGTGCTCTTCATTGAACCGGAGGGGATCTTAAAGGCCTGGGCTACAAAGGTTCTGATAAATAAAGCAAGGACTAGGGCAATAAGAATCGCCTGCAGATATTCCCATGCCACTGACTGCCAGGAATGCTTATTAGACTGTTTTTTTGCTGAAAAAGTGGACTTGTTCATGGTGCGCGGATAATAACTCCATAGATCCGGGACTGCAAGTCTCTCCTCTTATTTACGCCTTCAACACACTCAGAAAAGCTTCCTGAGGTATTTCTACATGGCCGATGTGTTTCATTTTCTTTTTTCCTACTTTTTGCTTTTCCAGCAACTTGCGCTTACGAGTGATATCACCCCCATAGCATTTGGCTATAACGTCTTTTCTGAATGGAGCAACACGTTCTTTGGCAATAATATTGTTTCCAATGGCTGCCTGGATCACAACTTCAAACATCTGCCGGGGTATTACCTTGCGCAAGCGGCCCACAAGTTCCCGGCCTCTGTAATAGGCATTGTCTTTGTGCACTATGACCGAAAGGGCGTCAACCGGTTGTTTATTGATAAGAATGTCCAGCTTGACCAATCCGGCTGGTCTATGTTCAAGGAAATCATAATCAATAGAGGCATAACCTCTGCTGATCGACTTCAACTGATCGTAAAAATCCAGAACAATTTCATTGAAAGGGAGTTCGTATTTTAGCAGCACCCTGTCTTCAGTGAGGTAGCGCATATCTACCTGTTGTCCCCTTTTCTTGTCGCACAACTGCATAATAGGGCCAATATATTCCTTGGGGACGTAGATCTCCATTCGGACAAAGGGCTCTGCTATTTGCTCTATTTTATCCGCTGACGGCATCTGGGCGGGATTGTGTACATGAACCATTTCCCCGCTGATAAGTTCGATTTGATAAGATACCGACGGGGCCGTACTTATGAGGGACAGCTTGTACTCCCGCTCAAGACGCTCCTGCACGATTTCCATGTGAAGAAGCCCCAGGAAGCCGCACCTGAATCCGAATCCCAGGGCCGCAGAGCTTTCAGGCTCATAAGAAAATGCAGGATCGTTCAGCCATAGCTTTTCAACAGCCTCTTTCAACTGATCGTACTGGGCCGAATCTACCGGATAAAGACCGCAAAATACCATTGGTTTTACCGGCTCAAAGCCTGGCAAGCGGCTTTCGGCAGGACGTCTTTCCTCTGTAATGGTATCGCCTATCCGTGTATCACGCACGGCCTTTATGCCGGCAGTAAGAAATCCCACTTCTCCAACTGTCAGTTGATCCGTATCTATCGGATTAGGGGAAAAAATGCCTGTCCTGTCCACTTCATAGGTCTGATTCGCAGCCATCATGCGTATCCGCATACCAGGTCTCAGAGTGCCTTCTACAACCCTGATCAACACAACTGTCCCTTGATACGAATCAAACCATGAATCAAAAATAAGTGCTTTAAGTGGTGAGTCGGGATCTCCTGCAGGGGCTGGAATCCGGTGTACTACTGCTTCCAGAATCTCCTTTGTACCCAGGCCCTCTTTTGCGCTTGCCAGTATAGCCCCTGAGGTATCGAGCCCTATGATGTCCTCTATTTCTTGTGCAACCCTTTCAGGGTCTGCACTAGGCAAGTCAATTTTGTTAAGCACCGGTATGATCTCAAGGTCATTTTCCAGCGCCAGGTAAACATTTGCCAGGGTCTGGGCCTCCACGCCTTGGGTGGCATCAACTACAAGGATGGCCCCTTCGCAGGCTGCAAGACTCCTTGAGACTTCATAAGAAAAATCCACGTGGCCGGGCGTATCTATCAGATTAAACACATAGGTCTCTTTATCTTCAGACCGATATTTAAGCCTTACCGTTTGGGCCTTGATAGTGATCCCTCTTTCCCTTTCCAATTCCATCTGGTCAAGAAATTGCTGTTTCATTTCCCTGGCTGATACTGTACCGGTAAATTCCAGAATACGATCAGCAAGCGTAGATTTGCCGTGATCAATATGGGCAATTATCGAAAAATTACGAATTTTTTTCGAATCGGTCATAACCATCTATTATTTTTAATTTCCTTTGCGCCTGCAGTTCAGATTCATAATATAACTAGTGCCTGAACGAAAACCCCTCTTTTTGTCATTTCGACCGTAGGGAGAAATCTTTAATGCCTGTATTTTCAGTACGATAAGATTTCTCGCTTTGCTCGAAATGACAGTTTTGGTTAGT
>QNAY01000333.1 GCA_003645605.1 Thermodesulfobacteriota bacterium | reverse complement strand
AATTAGAAATTAGGTAACGCATCTACATTCTTGTATTTCCCCCAATTTCTAATTTCAAGTTTCACTACCAAAATACAAGATCAACAAAGTGTAAACTACTTTTGGAATAATATGAAGGATGCCAAAATAATTGAGGAATTTAAAGATTTAGGGATTATAATTTATAAAATACTTCAATTCCTAAATTCCTCAATCCTTAAATTCCTCAATTTTAATGTCCGGCTCTCAAGACTTTCTGGATGATGGTGCTCTGGCTCTCAGATCAAACCATACATCAGATACTCCTATAATAACAACGAACATTAGACCATACCACTGGATGCAAAGCAATATGTATGTGATCCAGCGAATGAATGCGGGAACCTTCAGTCTTTCAAAATAAAAGGCAGCTACCGCCAGTCCCTGCAAGAAATAGATACTGCTCAATACCAGCAGGGCATTCTCACCGCAGGCTTTAAATATACCTTTCCCCCAAAAGGCCAATCCACCTGCTGTTATTATCACCCAGATAAGTAGTTCAGGCAGTCTCCATTGAGTGAACACCGGCACAAATACCTCGTTTTTGAGACTTTTGGCCAGATATATTTTTGGTACTGATATATTACTCAGGCTTATGAATAGAAAGACAGAACCCAATAGCCCCGGCAAAAATCGTATAATGACTTCTTTAAACTGCCGGAACCAATTCTCTAATTCTACCTGGTATATGCCGGATGATTTCTCTTTATAGAGAGCCAGACTCTGATCCATATCCTCGGATATTGCCTGAACGACCTTATTATATCCGTCAAGCAGATCAGGACCTGATCCGGCACTGAGTACAACCATGAACGTTACACAAAGATAGGCAAAACCTGCAAGAAGGGTCTTGATCCCGGACCAATCCTGTTTTCTGGCAATCACGAGGACTATGGCAAGTCCCGCAGTCTGGATCAGCCAGACCAAGGCCTCCGGACTCCTGGTCAGCCAGCATAGCAAAATTCCTAAAGCAAGGTTCCCAAAAATAATTGAGGTTGCCAGACCAAGACTGACGCCCTCGGTCAATACAACAAGAATTCCTGGTGCTACAAGTTGGAACAGAGGCGCGATCCCCTCAACAATAAGGGGCACTAAAAGAACGACAGAAGCCAGTGTCCACTTGCTTGAGAGGTTTGGAGGAAAAGCCAACGGTTATAAATCGCTAATCCTTGAGTATATGACCGGAAGTGAATGGCAACAAAGCCATTATTCTGGCCTGTTTGATGGCTGTAGTCAGGCGCCTTTGATGCTTAGCACAGGTCCCTGTAATACGGCGGGGCAATATTTTCCCCCTTTCTGTGATAAAATGTCTTAAGGTCCTATGGTCTTTATAGTCTATGGCCAGGGACTTGTCGGCACAAAAGCGACAGACCTTCCGGCGTATATATATGCGTCGACGCCCGCCACGATTATTTCTTGGATTGTGCATTTGTCTCATTTCTCTTCTCTTTTCTCAGTGGACTGAGTGGCATCTAATGCCTCTTCAACAGTTTCAGCTTCAGCAGGCGGAGCAGACTCTTCCCGGGCCTTGGCAAACGCCTCAACATCAAACTCATTACTTGTCTTTGTGGTAACGAATTTCATCACGCCCTCATCCAACCGCAGCCTGCGAGTGAGTTCCTTAATGGATTCGGCAGATGCACCATACTCCATCAGTACGTAATAGCCTTGGGGCTGTTTTTGCACCCTGTAAGCAAGTTTCTGTAGGGGCCATGGATCAATCTTTACTATTTCGCCATGCTCGCTGATTATGGTTTGCTGGAGTTTTTCCGAGATAGCTATACGTTCTTCGTCACTAAGATCCGGATGGAGGAGATAAAATGTTTCGTAATGCCGCAATTTCATATGTGGCCTCCCTATGGGCTATACTATATTATCCGGCCCTGATCCAGTATGCATATTGAGCAAAGTCTATCAGGGCAAGGAGGAATAAAAGAGGTTCTTGTATTACATGAGACAAGCACCTGAGTCAAGAGCAAATTTCTTTTTTCATCTTGCTTATCAATTGCATATGACCTATTGTTTTAAGGTTCGGAAATTCAGGGGTTCAAAGGCTCAGAGTTTAATGAAAATCTGAACCGTTGATTCGTGAGTTTTGAACGGAGAAGGCATGAGAATAGAAAACAACCCTGAACCCGTGAACCCTGAACCTGTGAACGGTTACGGAGGGAGCTATGCCGGTCATAAAGATAAAGGTGGAACGTGACTTTGAGCTGCTGCAAGATCGGGTAAAACGCTTGGTAGATGATGTCTTTCAGGTTTCAATGCCCGTTATGCTTTCCAAGGGAGGCTGGGTGCCGGCCGTAGATATTTATGAAGGTCCCGATGCTGTTTACGTTGTGGCGGATACCGCAGGCGCAGACAAGGAAAGCCTGAATCTTATATTGAAAGGGCGGTTCTTGCATCTGGCCGGCCGGAGACGTCCACCAGTCAGTTTGGACAAAGGGCGTTTTTATCAGATGGAAATTGAATATGGCCCATTCGAACGTATCATTCGCATTCCCGTGACTGTAGATTCGGAGCAGATGGAAGCATATTACGAAAACGGGTTGCTCGTTATAAGGATGCTTTGCAAAAAGGCGAACGATACAATAAAGATCAATGTGTCCTGATTCCAATGTAGTTAGTGTCTGAACGAAAACTAACCAAAACTGTCATTTCGAGCAAAGCGAGAAATCTTATAGTACTGAAAATACAGGCATTAAAGATTTCTCCCTACGGTCGAAATGACAAAAAGAGGGGTTTT
>QNAY01000332.1 GCA_003645605.1 Thermodesulfobacteriota bacterium | reverse complement strand
TGTTTTTTTATCCGGCTTCTGTGTTGCTCGTCGGTCACATAACCCGTTATGCTCTCTCCTCGCGCCTTGAAGACGAATAAAAATCCAGCGCAATCTGGGTAAGTTCTTTATTTCTGCTTCCCTAAACGTAAATTACACGCTCCCGAAAATATATTCGCTTATCAGCTCCTCAAGGTCAATAGCTGATTCAGTCTCTATAATGGTCCCGCCGGGCTGGAGTATAATATCCGAGCCGCCCGGCGTGATTTTGATAAATTTGTCGCCAATCATGCCGCTTGTTTTGATCGATGCTATGGCGTCGTCTGTGATTTGAACATCTTTATGGATTTTGAGAGTCACCAAGGCCATCTGTCTTTCCAAATCCAGGCCGATTTTGCTGACACGCCCAATCTCAACACCAGCCATCTCAACACTGCTATCGGTTTTCAGACCGGAAACAGAATTGAATCGTGCGTACAGGGTGTAATTGTCGCCCCCGACAAGTTCCATCTTGCCCAGCTTGATGGTCAAATAGCCAACACAAAGAAGGCCGATAAAGACAAATATGCCCACGCTTGTTTCCAGGGAATACTTTTTCATGCTGTTTCACCGTGTTTTTCACACTCAAGATGAGCGATTATTTTTTGATGTGACAAAGCCTGTTCTATTAAGGAATCCAGGTCCATCCCATGTCCGGCTTCGGCCAGTCCGGCCAGTATGGAAAAGCTGAAACAGGCTTTAGGATAGCTTTTGGCCTGGAAGATTTCCTGTTTCTGCAGGTCTATTGCCAATTCATCAAGTACCTGTTTGGCTTTATTAAGATCTGTATGCGGCAGGACCATCAGAATTTCGTTTTGACTATACCGTACAGAGGTATCAGCAGTGTCGAAATGGTCCTTTATAAGCGTCCCAAGACACTGGATAATTTGTTGGGCTGCTATGTGGCCGATATGCTCATTGATTTGTTCCAGATTGTCTATGGTGAACATTACAACAGGAAAACTCTCGTGGAGGCGGTTTGCCCGTCCCATTTCCCGAATGAACATTTTCTTGATGTTTTGTTTGGTGTTCAATCCTGTCAGCTCGTCCTTGAGGCTTGCCTGGCCTTTGATGAACTGTTGCACAACCGGATTTTCAGACTGTTCCAGTTCCATAGGTGTTCCCTGAAAGGGAATCCGGCAACTATCTATGATGGCTACACGATTGGAAATAAAAAGGACATCCGGGATGTCGTGACTGACTAGAATTGCTGTAAACCGAATTTTTTTCTGATGATGGGCAATCATGCTCAAGACAACATTTTTACGGAGAGGGTCAAGACCGGCAGTCGGCTCATCAAAAAGGATGATCTTGGGTTCACTGACAAGTGCCCTGGCTAGAGCTACACGCTTCTGCATACCCCCGGAGATCTGGGACGGGTACTTGTCAGTAACCTCAGTAAGCTCCATTCGGTCAATTTGGGCCAGCACTTTGCTTTTGATAGCATCTTCATCCAGCCTGGTTTTCTCTCTGAGTGGCAGAGCGATATTTTCAAAGACCGTGAGTGAGTCAAACAGGGCGTTATTCTGGAACATGTAACTAATCTGTTGTTTAAATGATTTTTGTTCTTTCCGGGTCAAGCCTTTTAGTTGCTTGCCATTGAAAAGGATCTCTCCCTCATCAGGTTTGAGCAACCCGATAATATGTTTCAAAAGAACGCTTTTACCCTCGCCGCTTTTACCGATAATCGTCGTGATGTCCCCCTCAAGGATGGTCAGGTTGACCCTGTCGAGGACGGTTTTTTCTCCGAACCGTTTCGTCACGTTTTTTAATTCTATCAGCGGGGCAGTCACGTCGTTCTCACAGAAGGAATGAAGTCAAAACATAGTCCACTACTAAAACCAACACGGATGAAAGAACCACTGCTGAAGTCGTGGCCAGGCTCACCCCCTTGGCACCAAAGCCGCCGGGACGCATATGCGTAAAATAACCCTGATAGCAACAGATTGTGGCGACTATTATCCCGAAAACAAAGGCCTTGATAAAGCCGCCACTCACGTCCTGCATGACTACGCTGGTCTCGATGCGGTTCAAGTAGATACCGGAATTGATACCCAGAAGGCAGACACCTGAAAGGTAGCCTCCTATAATCCCGATTACATCAAAGATTGCAGTAAGCAAAGGGAAGCTGATTATACATGCAACAATACGTGGACTGACCAGGAAGCGGATGGGATTGATGTCCATAGTGTCAAGTGCATCTATCTGCTCGGAGATACGCATGATGCCGATTTCCGCAGCCATGGATGAGCCTGCCCTGGCGATAATCATGAGTGCCGTCATGACCGGTCCCAATTCACGTATAAGTGAGAGCGCTACTGCCGCGCCAAGCACTCCCTCTGAGCCAAATTTAACCAGTGTATAATAGCCCTGTAGCCCCAGGACCATGCCGGTAAAAAGGCCTACCAGAAGGATGATCAGAATAGACTTGGCCCCGATGAAGAAGACCTGCTGCATGGTTTTGCTCACTTGAAGGGGCGGAGAAAAAATCAGGGCGATCGCGTGAATAAAAAAGATCGCAATGGCCCCAAGTTCACTAATAAAGGCAATAGAGACTTTGCCCAGCCGGTTGAACGGTGCGAATATGGAATTAGTCGCTTGAGCCATGGCATTGATTGATCAATTTAGTTAGTGCCTGAACGAAAACCCCTCTTTTTGTCATTTCGACCGTAGGGAGAAATCTTTAATGCCTGTATTTTCAGTACGATAAGATTTCTCGCTTTGCTCGAAATGACAGTTTTGGTTAG
>QNAY01000331.1 GCA_003645605.1 Thermodesulfobacteriota bacterium | reverse complement strand
TACCCCCAGATACATCACTTTATTGTTCCAATTTTTGAGCAGATACACATAATATGTCACAGTCATGGGCATTTAAGATTTCTCACTTCGGTCGAAATGACAATATGGGCGTGAACGCTTACCATTTTTCTAACAGAGCCGCTTGGCGGGTATCACCTCGATGGCGTATTAACTCCTGTTTGAAGGCAGCAACACTTCCTTAAGAATAATACGATGTTCGGCTTCACCTGATAAATGCCAAAATATACTTAATAGCCGGGAACAAAATGCATACTACTAATATCAATTTGATTAGCCTGGCCGGGACAAATTTCTGTAACCTTGCTCCGCAATACATGCCGGCAAATCCCCCCGTCCCGAACAGGAAACCCAGTGCCCAATCCGGCGCAACGGCCATTTCAGGATAAAAGGGAGCCATTGCCTGATAAAATAGCACGCCCACAACTGAAGTTACAAAGGTCCCCATCAATGCCGCACCAGCTACGGTATAAACCGGAAGACCGAAGAAACTTACAAAGAAGGGAGCAATAATGGCCCCGCCGCCTATCCCATAAATACCGCCGATAATACCAACTGAAAAGCTTAACAGCATTATTCCCATGGTATTTATATCAAATGTTTGGCCATAGAATTCATAAATGATGCGAGAGGCATTGAACTTTTTTACAATAGTTCGAGGTAATTGCTTTTGACCTGAAGCAATATCAGATTGATTTGATTCATAGTATTCTTTAACTACTTTCTGGAATTGTTCTTCTGCTGATATCTGATGCCCGTTGAATTGTTTTTTCTTAAGCAGATCTTTTATTAATCTGTATCCAATATATAAGAGGACCAAACCAACAAACATTTTGAAGTTCTTTGGATTTGGGAGATACTGTATGCGTAAAATAGCGCCGATTAGAACTCCGGGCAGGGTCCCTATTATAACTGCCCATGTGAGAGGCCACACCATTCGACCTTCTTTGATATATCGATAGACCCCACTGGGAATGGCAACAATATTGAAAAGCTGGTTGGTGGCACTGACTGCCGGACTTGTGAAACCAAGAAAGCTTACCTGAAAGGGCAAGATTAGAAAGGCGCCTGAGACACCACCCATTGAAGTAAAAAAAGAAATAACAAAAGCTACAAGAGGCGGGATCCAGGGACTTACTTCGATATCAGCAATTGGGAAATACATTCTGAAATCCTCAAGGTTGCCATTGGGTAATTTTTCAATTTCTCAAATGGTCTGTTGTCCTCAACGGTCTTGTCAAAGCATTTGCCTTATGTTAAGCATCACCTGCTTTAAGGGCGGCGTAGCCAAGTGGCTAAGGCGACGGTCTGCAAAACCGTTATTCCCCGGTTCAAGTCCGGGCGCCGCCTCCAATACCGAGCGGATTGCAGCTAATGGGCAGCAATCCTTTTTGTTTTTACTCGCATTTCATACTAAACGAAATCAAGGCATCCTTCATTCACCAGTTTACACTTTTTTCGAAAAAGCGTGTATTATCGAATTGAATGCCGATGTCGAAACTAGGTAACGCCTCTACATCTTTAGTATTTTCCTAATTTCAAATTTCCAACATAACAACCATTGAAATCCAAAAGAGCTTGAAGGTATAACATGCGTGTAGTCGTTATCGGAGCCGGTGAAGTAGGCCGCCACATTTGTCGGCAACTCTCAGGAGAAGACCACGAAGTCGTTCTTATAGACAGAAGTGCAGACCGTCTAAAGCGTGCGGAGCGGGATCTTAATATACTTTGCATTGAGGGAAACGGGGCCTCTGCCAGGACCCTGGAACAGGCGAATATCACAAAGGCTGATCTTTTTATTGCTGTCACCGACATAGACGAAGTCAACCTGATTGCCTGTATCATGGCAAAGGAGTATGGCGTATTACGCCGCGTGGCCAGGGCCAGGAACGAGGAATATTTTTCCGGTACTTCTCCGTTGAATGAGTATCGGCTGGGTATAGATCTTCTGATTAACCCTGACCAGGTCATGGCCCAGGAAATACTCAGGATAAGTGAGGTGTCAGAGGCCTTTGAGGTGGTTGATTTTGCTCACGGCGAGGTGGTGCTGGTGGGGTACCAGATAAAGGAGGGCAATCCTGTCTGTGGTGTAACACTGGCTGATCTGAAGGATTTAAGAGGACTCTATGATTTTGTAATAGTAGCCATAGTCCGGGAGGGAGAGACCATCATTCCCAGGGGGAGTGATCTCATCCAGGCTGAAGACCGGATTTACCTGGTTGTAAGGCGCAGGGACATGGCGGCAGTGGAAGATTTGTTCAATCTGTGGAGCATGGTCCCCAAAAAGGTCTTTATCATCGGCGGTGGCCGGGTCGGCTTTCGGGTAGCCAAGGTCCTGGAACAACAGAAGGTGGACGTTGCCCTTGTGGAGACCGACCCTATAAGATGTGAGCATCTTGCCGAGCATTTGAGTAGTGCCGTAGTACTTAACTTTGATGGTCTGGACGCCCATGATTTGCTGTCAGAGGGAATAGACACAACAGATCTCGTGGTAGCCGTTACAGATGGAGATACTACAAATATCCTTTCAAGCCTCCTTGCAAAATATCACGGTGCAAAAAAGTGCATAACCCGCATAAGCCGTCCGGATTTCATTCCGCTCCTCGGAAAGCTGGGAATAGATGTTGCACTCAGCCCAAGGCTTGTTGCAGCCAATATGATTCTGCTTTTTGTGAGGCGGGTCGCGATTCTCTCTGTTGCTTCATTACTTGGGAGCGAGGCGGAGGTGCTGGAGCTTGTGGTCTCTGAGCGTT
>QNAY01000330.1 GCA_003645605.1 Thermodesulfobacteriota bacterium | reverse complement strand
TTTCTTGACTATTCAAAAATGCCTAAGTTAGTGCCTGAACGAAAACCCCTCTTTTTGTCATTTCGACCGTAGGGAGAAATCTTTAATGCCTGTATTTTCAGTACGATAAGATTTCTCGCTTTGATCGAAATGACAGTTTTGGTTAGTTTTCGTTCCGACACTATAGCGCATTTCATATGACTTAATCCGTAATTTTAAGCGTAACTTATTGATATTACAGCATAGCTGTTCCGAAAACAGTATCAAGTCATGTGAAATGCGCCATAAGTTAAAGGAAAGGTGTATATTAGCTTTACGCTTTAGCTACTTATTTTACAGCAAATATGCCTTCTCCATTCAGAATTCACAAATAAACGGTTCAGGTTTTCGATGAACCCATGAACCTTTGAACCCCGAACCTTTGGACCTTTGAACCCCGAACTCCCGAACCTTTTTAAGGTACAGATATTGCAGTACCAAAAATAGTGCTTATTGTTTAATCAGATAATTTGTAATTAAGGAGATTAAAATGAAGTGCTTAAAAAACCCCAATAGACCGACTCAGCCTGCTATATGTAATAATTGCAGGCGCAAATGTGAACTAGCCGGAAAACGGCGTGGTCACAGAAAGATTAAGTCTTAGGACCCGTAAAGGAATAATTTTTAGATATTGCTGCATCCAGGATTCAGAACTCTTCATTATCGAATTCCTCACCCGCTGAATAATCTGTAATGTCCTCCTCCCATCTGCGCCGCTCCTTCCAGTAACCAAATATCAGGGCCAGTGCGGCACCGGCAGTCAGTCCTGCAAAGCCTGCAAAAATCCAATTGGGATAATATAAATTATGTTTGTGCTCGTTATTCGGTTCAAGCTCTCTGCCACAATACCGGCATACAAATGCATCTTTTTTAACTCTTTCTTTGCAGTGGGGACACGTTTTACCTAACATGGAGATCTCCTTAGTACCTAAAGTGATCGGTTCAAAGTTCAAGGTTCAAAGTTCAAGGTTCAGGGTTCAAAGGTTGTAAGCGCAATGCCAGTTTTTTTTGCTTCTGCCTCAGATGGACGAACATAAATTGGTTTTAACGTCTTAAAATCATCAGGCCTTCTGTCTTTTTGCCAGCTAAGCTCTGCCAGAATACCCACTGATGCAGCCCTCACATAGGCCATGTGGCCGGGGACTATGACTGCCCGATCACCCAATCCATGTACAAATATATCCTGATATAACAAAAGGCCGTCTCCGAGCAATAATACCCTTTGTCCATCAGGCACTAAAGCCGCCAACCCTTCAGGGAAAATGGCATGATATGGACTTATCTTCTCTAGCTCACTGGAGCTTCCAATCTGATAGATGGCTGTATAAACCTGGGATTTCCTGGCGTCCAGTACCGGGCACACAAGGTCCCCATTGCACGCGATAACATGGCTCGCCAGGGCATCAAGGGTCGGAACACCGATCAGTGGCAATCTTAACGCAAAAGCCAGACCCTTTGCAGTAGCCAGTCCTATTCGAAGTCCGGTAAAACTACCCGGACCAAGGCTTACAGCAAGAAGGCCAAGGTCAGACCAGTCAGCTCCCAGCCTCTGCATCAACCATTTAATAATAACCATCAATCTCCGGGAATGGGTCTCCTTGCCGGCAAGACCCACTTCAGCCACGGGCCGGCCGTCGCGTATCAACGCTACCCCTCCCACGTAGTCAGATGTCTCGATAGACAAGGTAAGCACAGATCTGCCCAATCACCAAATCCCTCAATCACTCATTTTTTCAATCACCCCGAAGGAATGAATCCCAAAAGTCGAGCAATGTCATTGTAAAAAACCACTAGCATCAGGGCCAGAAGAATAAAAATTCCGACCTGCTGGGCTATTGCTTTCTGCCGCATGGTAAGGGGACGCCTCATGATGCCCTCTATTGCCAGAAAGGCCAGATGACCGCCGTCAAGGACAGGTATGGGGAGCAAATTCAGAAAGCCTATATTTACGCTGAGAAGGGCCATAAAGTAAAAAAGATTGAGCATGCCCAGTTCGGCCTGTTGTCCGGCCATCTGGGCAATCATTATAGGTCCGCCCAGGGTGGAAAGAGGAATTACACGCTCAAATAGTTTCACCATAACCTGTCCTGTAAGAACTACGAGTTCCCAGGTACGGGAAAATGCCTGTCCAATCGCAGTTAATGGACCTAATTTCTCAATCTCAAAGTCACCTGATGCTGAAATCCCGATCATAGGCACCTTAACTTCTTCACCGAATATGTTTTTCAGCTCATAAATCCTTGGAATGATATCTACGGATACAGTAGTCCGGCTCCGTTGTAATGTCAGGACAATAGTACTCCCGTCATTGGCCTTGATCGCCTCGGACACCTCTTCCCATATATGTACTTCACGCCCGTCTATAGCAATAATGTGATCTCCAGGCATCACTCCTGCCTTCTCGGCAGGAGAACCGGTTTGGACTTCGCCGATACCTGTTAAAATAATAGGTTTCCCATAAACCAGAAATATCACGAAAAAAATAAGCCAGGCGAAAATAAAATTAAAAACAGGTCCCGCGGCTACCACAAAAGCCCTCTGCCAGGCCGGTTTGTGTGAAAAAGACCAGGGCCTTTCTTCCAGTGGTACTTCCTCGTCCGGCTGCTCACCCAGCATCTTTACAAACCCGCCCAGAGGAAACATTGAAATGCAGTAATCCGTTGATCCGCGCATCACACCGCAGACCCTGGGCCCTATACCCACGGAAAACTTCAAGACCCTGATGCCGAATCCCCTGGCTACAATGAAGTGTCCAAACTCATGGACCA
>QNAY01000329.1 GCA_003645605.1 Thermodesulfobacteriota bacterium | reverse complement strand
GTATAAAATGAAATTCGTCAGTAATGTGGCTGGTGTCGGCTCTTTTACCTGCGTGCCCGCAAAGGAAATGAGTATCCAACAGGCGCTGGATTACCTGAAAGCACATCCAAATGACCAATTCATGCATAATTACCTGTTGTTTACCCTGGCAGAATACGACGCAAACAGACTTGAGGGCTTGATTGAGCAAAAAAAAGGAGACATTCAATTTCTGTCGGCTGCTTACGAGGTAAGCATATTACGCGGATTTCATGATGTGCGCAGCAAACTTGAAAAAATGGGTGCAAGAAAACTTGCCGGGCATACCCCCTTGATTTTCGCAAAATGGGCCCTGGACATGGATTCTCCTGGGCATCTGTTCTGGACAGGCGTGTTTGAAAAGAACGTCTATAATCACGAACAGCTTCCTTCCCTGAGTGAGATCGAGTTTCCCATACCATTTGATCTTGATGATATTGATTCAGACAGAAATGACACAGTGCATATAAAGGACCTCTGTTCCAAATCAGACACGGGATCCATTATGCCGGGGATTTCCGCGAGGGAAAAAACAGCATCAGAGACCGTCCAAGATGTCACGATAAGACTCTCCAATATTGACCTGATTACCGGAACTGAACGGAAAACAGTGTGGTCTCTCAGCCCGTATGCGCTGGAAAAATCATGGAAAATAGAGGTTCAGGTTGCTGTAGGAAGGAACAGGTGGAGACTAGCCATTCCTCAGACAAGCTACGGAAAAGGCATGGAAGAAGACCAGGCACGAGCCTCGTATTTGATGGAGATGGTTGAGAGATATTCATCTTTTGCAAGTTTTTCCAATGAATTGACTATCGGATACAAGAATGAGTTCAATCTCGTTAGATCCAACTACACTGATTTGGTGGCGCAGGGGCTTTCTGCACTTGATCCGAATATCATGAATCTTGAGGTCCCTTATGAGGACCAAGTATTGTACTGGATAGCAGGCCGGGAAATTTGCGTAGACGGGAGCACCGAGATATATCTGCCTGCCCAGTTTGTCTTTCTGTTCTGCAACCTCGATGAAACGGCTCTGACCAGCGGAGTATCATCGAACGGCCTTGCTTCCGGCAATACGGAAGATGAGGCCAGGCTGCATGCCTTGATGGAATATATAGAAAGAGATGCTGAAAGAGTTGCGCTATACTCTCAAGAGAGGTGCTTCTCGCTGGAAGCGGAAGATCCCGCAGTAGCCCATATCCTGGACAGATGCAGGGAAAGAGGTCGTTATATCCAGTTTCTGGATCTGACCCCTGATCTTGGAATACCGTGTTACAAGGCCTTTGTGCAGACCGGGGATGAATTTGTAAAGGGTTGTGCAGCCGACCTGAGTGGAAAAATCGCAGCGGTATCTGCATTGACTGAGCTGGCATATCCGTATTTTGTCAGATCAAATCCGCCTCCGGCAGGACAAAAGACCATAAAATACGAGGAACTCCCCGATTATTCATCAGGGGATGTGAGTCGCGACTTGAATACCGTGGAAAGACTGCTGCTATCAAACGGCCTTAAACCGATCTATGTGGACTTGACAAGAAAGGACCTGAATGTCCCTGTGGTAAGGACATTTGTGCCGGGTTTGGAGTTCATGGCGATATTAGACAGGTTCTCGAACTTCAGCAAGAGACAATTCAGAAACTATCTCAAAACAGTCGGAGTCAGGCAAAAGCTCCCCTCACCGGAGCCGTGCGATTGAGTGAAGCTGCAAGCGCCCCACAACAGGCTGTCCGATCCACTACCTCGTTACAAAATGTCTTAAAATACCTAATGTATTACCGTGGTTTTTCATTTTTTGTTGACATTATTAAATGATTGAGTCATATTAATAAGTTCGGAAAAAGTGTATCAGATCTGGTCGTCTCACCACAGATTTACAATGAAATGACTGGTCTCTTAGGACCCGTAAAGGAATAATTCCTTTACGGGTCTTTAAATAAACAATCCGTTCCGGGCGGTCAAAACCAAGGCACTAAATGAATCAAAGCAAAATCAGAAATATCGCCATTATCGCCCATGTTGATCATGGAAAAACCACGCTGGTAGACCAGATGTTCAAACAGAGTGGGGTGTTTCGGGAAAATGAGCATGTTGCCGAACGCTTCATGGATTCCATGGACCTGGAACGGGAACGGGGCATTACGATTGCATCCAAGAATGCCTCCTTCCTTTACAAGGGCTACCGGATCAATATCATAGACACTCCTGGTCATGCCGATTTCGGCGGCCAGGTTGAACGGGTTCTAAGGATGGCCGATGGGGCTCTTCTGCTCGTTGATGCCCAGGAAGGCCCAATGCCACAGACCTATTTTGTGCTCAAAAAATCTCTTGCATTGGAACTTCCCGTTATTGTTATCATAAACAAGATAGACAAACCGGCCGGCCGGCCGGAATGGGCCGTCGACCAGGTCTTTGATCTATTTGTCAAGCTGAACGCCCCGGATCATATACTTGACTTTCCGATTGTTTTCGCCTCTGCAAAGGAAGGATATACCCTCTCCGAATCTACCGGCGCAAGATTATCCATGGACCCGCTTTTCGAAAAGATCATATCACACATACCCGCGCCTGCAGGAGATCCCCTCTCACCGCTTCAGATGCTGGTGAGTTCTATTGACTATTCCCCCTATCTGGGTCGATTGGGGATCGGCAAGATAACGGGCGGAACATTGAATATCAACAAGGACATTGTCGTTGCCCGGCGAGACGGAGCGTTTGTCCCGGCTCGCATCAGTAAGGTATCCCGCTTCGAAGGGAACAAGAAAGTAGCCACAGATATCG
>QNAY01000328.1 GCA_003645605.1 Thermodesulfobacteriota bacterium | reverse complement strand
TCAATTAGTGAACCGGATGAACCCAAACTGGAAAGATCTGAGTTCTGGATGGTAAAGATTTCTCCCTTTGGTCGAAATGACATGGCAGCGCGAATCATGACACATTAGCGTGAACGGTTACGTAAATTTATATGAATAGAAATATTAGCCTTCTATCAGGATTATATAAAACAATGGTTAAAAATCATAGTCTACAAACCTTAAAAATAGGCCCTGTGGTTCTGCCAAACCCCGTGTTCCTTGCCCCGATGGCAGGGATTACGGACTATCCTTTCAGGTGCCTTGCAAGGTCTTTCGGAGCGGGATTGGTAGTAAGTGAAATGATATCTTCCCAGGCCCTTGTACGTAACAGCGTCCGATCTGTCCGAATGGCCGGCACTGCTGAAGAGGAATTCCCCCTGGCAGTGCAGATCTCGGGATCAGACCCGGTTGTTATGGCTGAAGCCGCCCGGATTAACGAGTCCCTTGGCGCAGCAATAATTGACATAAATATGGGGTGTCCACAGCGCAAAATCGTAAAAACCGGGGCCGGAGCAAGCCTCATGCGTGATGAGGTCCCGGCGGCAAGGATCATAGAGGCAATTGTAAAAGCGGTAAGTGTACCTGTTACTGTCAAAATCCGTTTGGGCTGGGATCACAAAAGCATAAATGCAGCCAAAATCGCCAAAATCGCCCAGGATTCCGGTGTTTCCCTTATCGCGGTCCATGGCCGGACCCGCAGCCGGATGTTCTCCGGAAAAGCTGACTGGTCGGCAATCAGAGAAGTAAAGGAAGCTGTGTCTATTCCTGTAATTGCAAACGGTGACATCCAAAGTCCGAAGGATGCAAGCCTTTGCCTTGGTGTCTCCGTGGCGGACGGGATCATGATAGGAAGAGGCGCCCTTGGCAGGCCATGGTTATTCGATCAGACACTCCATTTTCTGAAAACAGGCGAGGACAAAAGATCTCCGGGCCTTGAAGATCAATATGCCGTAGCAAAAAAACATTTCGAGTACATTGTTGACTTTTATGGACTTCCTGTGGGCTTGTGGCTTTCTCGAAAACACTTGGCCTGGTACACCAAAGGCCTTCACGGGAGTGCGCTATTCAGAAAATCCCTGAATAACACTAAATCAATTGATGAAGTAAAGGAGTTGCTCAAACGTTTTTATGAAACCTTGCTGACTACGCCAATAAGCTGAAAGCTCAAAGATGAAAGATGAAAGCCTAAAGATGAAAGGGGTTGATTACGATAGCTCTTTGAGCTTTGACCTTTGAGCTAATTTCAGTCCAGCTTAGGACCCTGGCCTGGTCTCTCCTCCCGGGAATCAGGCTCATGTCCCTCTTCATTGACAGATTTCCCTAAAATATCAGGTGAAAAAGGCCTGCTTACAGTATTCGTTTCTTCAGACAGATCACCAGGGATCTCCTGAATAGCTCTCATTTCAGATGCCGCAAGGTTTAATGTCTGATCGACCTCCTCCGGCGGCAGGGCTTCCTCGTCTATGACCCGCAAATAACCATCGAGAACAGAGCGTATTTTATATGCAGCCTCCCTCTGAATACGTCGGAGCCCCATTATTCGTTCCTCCAACTGAACGGCCTCCTGATGGGCATCAGCAACTATACGCTCTGCATCCAGTTTTGCCCTCTCATGCATGAGCTCCACATCTTTTTCAGCCTGTGATTTCATTTTTTTGGATAACTTGTGAGCCGAGGTCAGGGCCTCCCTGAACTCCTCTTCCCTCTTTTTCATCTCTGCCAACTGGCCCTTATACGCAATCAACTGGTCCTTCAGGACATTCTTCTCTTTAATTAGAGAGGTCATAATCTCACTTACTTTTTCAAGAAAGGAGTCTACTTCTTCGGGATCGTAACCTCGGAACCTGGCGCGGAATTCCTTCTCAAGTATTTCGTTTGGGGAGAGACTCATATAACACCCCTAAGAAATCTGATAGGCCAACTGATGAAGTGTTGGTACGATAAAACTTCGTAAAAAGATTATTGCGATGATAATCACCATAGGGGTTAAATCCATTCCCCCAAACTGTAAAGGAAGTATGCGTTGAACCCGGCACATTAAAGGTTCGGTTATGTTATACAGAAATCTTACTATGGGATTATAAGGATCAGGGTTGACCCAGGACAAGATGGCCCTGGCAATCAATATCCACATGTAGAGATTAAGAACAATATCGACGATGGTGGCGATAGAATGCATGAAATTGCTTAGAATAAACATACTGGTATCCTTAAAAAATTATGAATTAGAGACTGTTTTTTTCACCCTTTGCCAAAAGGACACAGTGGATAATTACACGTCTTACAGCTAAAACATAGTCCACCATGGCCCAAGGCCGCAATCTTTTCCCGGTCTATACGTTCCCCCGCCAATATTCTGGGAAGCACCAGATCCAATACGGTGGTGCGGAAATACATTGCGCAGGCCGGAATTCCAAGTACAGGCACATCCTCAATATAGCTCACCAGAAACATGGCACCGGGTAAAACCGGACTTCCATACACTATATCCGTTGCACCGGCTTCCCTGATTGCCACACGGGTTACGTCATCCGGGTCAACTGACATCCCGCCTGTACATAATATCAACTCGGCCCCCTGCCCAAGGGCCTTTATTATCTCTTCCCGTATCATCTCCACATCGTCCGGGGCCAAAGAAACTGATAGCACATCAACGCCATAGTCCTTAAGTTTTTCCTTCATTATTGGGCCGAAGGCGTCCTTTATGCGACCCTCAAACACCTCTTGACCCGTAACTAAAACAGCTCCCCTTCGAATCTTCCAGGGCAGGACACGGATAAGCCCGCC
>QNAY01000327.1 GCA_003645605.1 Thermodesulfobacteriota bacterium | reverse complement strand
GAACTGTCTTGCAGCCGGAGCCAGGGCCTGCGGAGATCATAAGCCCCTTCTTTACTGTGGCACGAAAGAAAATGCTGAGACTATGGCGGAGAAGGCAATGGAGGTCGGTTGTCCTCTGGCGGTAAAGGGTGAGACCCTGGGAGGGGTTGCGGAGATCTCGGAACGGTTGCAGAAGGCAGGGCTTAAAGATCTTGTCCTGGATACAGGCGCCAGGACTGTAAAGGCTGCGTTTGAAGATCACGTGGCCATACGCAGGGCTACTATTAAGCACAAGTACAAGGCCCTTGGGTTTCCAACCATCTGTTTTGCTTGTGAGATGACCCGGGACCCTCTTCTTGAGACAATGATTGCATCGGTTATGGTGGCCAAATATGCCGGCATAATAGTTCTTTCCGACCTGCAGGGAGACACCCTTTTCCCGCTTTTGCTAGAGCGGCTTAACATCTTTACCGATCCTCAGCGGCCTATGGTGGTCGAGGAGGATATCTATCCAATAAACGGGCCGGACGAGAATTCTCCCGTACTTATTACATGCAATTTTTCTCTGACTTACTTTATAGTTTCAGGAGAAGTCGAAGGCAGCAAAGTTCCTTCATGGCTCTTAATCAAAGATACGGAAGGCCTTTCAGTGCTTACCGCCTGGGCCGCAGGAAAATTCAGTGCGGATCTGATAAGTGTGTTTATCAAAAAAACAAATATAGAAGACAGGATCAAACACAGAAGTCTTATTATACCGGGATATCTTGCATCTATAAAAGGTGAACTGGAGGAGGAGCTTCCTGACTGGAAGATCCAGATCGGTCCCAGAGAGGCAAGCCATATATCTCCCTTTCTCAGGGATTGGCAGGCTGAGGTGTAATCATGTATGTCCAATGCATAGCTGAAAGTATAAATATTATGGGTACCCGGATCGGAAAGGCCATGAAGGAGCGTGATCCAGAGCCGATTCGGTTGATGGCCAATGAAGAGGTGGCGGACGGGGCAGATTTTCTGGACCTGAATATTGGGCCTGCCAGAAAAGAAGGACCTGAGCTGATGCCCTGGATGGTCAATGTTACGGAGGAAATAACCGATTGTCCTCTTTCCCTTGATACTACAAATGCCGATGCACTGATTGCCGGTATGAAGGCAGCCGTGAATTCCCGGAATCACATAATGAATTCTATTTCGCTTCAGCCTGAGAGAATGGAAAAGCTTATACCTGTAGCTGCTGATACAGGCTGCCACGTCGTGGGCCTGTTATGGGGAGTGGACGGTATGCCCCGGGATTCCAACGAGCGGGCAGCCATGACTGTAGACCTGACTGCCGCCATGAACGAGGCCGGGATTCCAAACGAAAAAATTCTGATAGATCCAATTGCCACCCCGATAACCCTTGGATCTGAACAGGTGATGAGTGGGCTGGAATTCATGAGCATGTTGTCTGAGATCGCTCCGGGCGTAAAATCCACAATAGGTCTGTCAAATGTCTCAAACGGTGTTTCTGCCGAGAAGAGGCCTTATCTCAACAGGGCCTTTCTGGCCATGTTGATGAAATATGGAATATGGTCGGCCATTGTCGATACATACGATTATGAGTTGATAAAGCTGGCACATGGGCAGATGTCTGAACTGCTGAGGCTTGTTCACGATATAATGGATGAAAACGAACCTGATCCAAGTACCCTTTCTCCTAAAGAAATGGAATACTACAAGACGACCAGAGTCCTTATGGGGAAGACCATATTTTCCGAGTCATGGCTGGAGCTGTAATTGAAAACAATGAATCGCCATGGTACATGGATGCTGTACAAGCAATCCATGTTTGCAGCATAACACACAAAAGAGGTGAATTTTAAATGGCTAAAGGGATAACTGTTACCGAGTTTATCTTGTCCAGACAAAAAGAGCAGCCAGAGGCAACAGGTGCATTTACGTCTATTCTGTCAGAGCTGACGGTTGCAGCCAAGATAATAACGCAAAAAGTGGACAAGGCAAACTTATCTGATGCACTTGATACTATTGAGTCGATGAGCGGTGAAGAAGGGGTCGTACAGAAGTTGCACGAATTCGCCAATTCCACCATTGTGAACCGCCTCAGTCACGTGGGGTGCCTGAGCTGCATGGCCTCCAAGATGAATACCGATTTGATCTCTATTCCCAAGAAGTATGGCACTGGCAACTACATATTGATCTTTGATCCCTTGGGAGGCATTACCAATATTGACGTACATATGGCAATCGGTACGGTTTTTTCGATCTTCAGAAAACGAGGCATTGCGGAATTCGGTTTGATGGCAGACGCCCTGCATCCGGGCTATGAGCAGGTGGCAGCAGGATATTTTATCTATGGATCGAGCAGGATGATGGTCTATACAACAGGAAATGGAGTGCACGGATTTACGCTGCAGCCAAGTATCGGAGAATTTCTCCTCTCTCACGAGAACATTTGTATGCCTAAAAAGGGCAAGACTTA
The DNA here is from genome assembly GCA_003645605.1 of Thermodesulfobacteriota bacterium. GTDB lineage: Bacteria > Desulfobacterota > Dissulfuribacteria > Dissulfuribacterales > UBA3076 > UBA3076. Next base: position 390 of record QNAY01000327.1, on the reverse strand, counting down.
CAGTGTCAATGAGGGGAACTATTATTTCTGGGAAGAAAACGTCCGTGACGTAATAGAGTACTTCAAGACGCCCGATCTGAAGACAGGCCGTCCTTATACCGCGCGCTACACAGGTTCTTTTGTAACGGATATTCACAGGAATCTTCTGAAAGGCGGTATATACATGTATCCGGCGAACTCAAAGGATCCGTCAAAGCCCCATGGAAAACTGATGCTCACATGCGAAGTCAATCCACTGGCCTTTATTGTCGAACAGGCAGGAGGACTTGCAAGCACCGGTACTGAGCGCATACTCGATCTTGAGCCGCGGCATCTTCATGAGAGGGTGCCGGTATTCATGGGCAGTATTGACGATGTGCGTATAGCTGAAGATATCATTCAGGGAAGGCG
>QNAY01000326.1 GCA_003645605.1 Thermodesulfobacteriota bacterium | reverse complement strand
CCCTCCTTTCAGGGTTATGGCTGGACTTGCACCAGCTAGTTCGTGACCATGCCGGTCACACTTGGGCACGCTACGCTTTGCCCAACCTACATTTTTCAACGCTTTCCTATAAATCAGGCACAGGAGGAATGATATAGTTTTTCGGTATTCTTCATTTTGTAGCCATCTGTAGCCATCGTAGGTTAGGCAAAGCGTAGCGTGCCCAACAAATCGACTAATGGCGAGTAGCTAATCGCACAAGTCATATTTTTTGCGCTATATTACCCTTTAAGTGTAAACTACTTTTGACTCGTCATGAAGGATGCCCATTTTTGATTAAAAAAGGAAGTCATCAAGTCTTTTCAACCAAGAAGGAAGCCGAAATTTTCCAGATGAAGGATGAAGAGGTGGAAGTAAATCCTCTCTCATTGCTTCCCAAACAAAAGATTTCTCATTGTCTTTCTTGGGTATAATTATTTCGCCGGTTTGCCGATCTACAGGGACCATAGCTATTCCCTGCGGTATGCTGAAATCCTGTTTTATCATTTCTTCTTTTGTTACTGACATGAAAGATGTCCAGATCGGGCATGCAACTCTGCCCCCGGTTTCTTTTTTGCCTAATGATTTTTTATCTTCTCTTCCGACCCATACTGCTGCCACTACTTCTGGTGTAAATCCAATGAACCACGCGTCTCGACAATTATCAGTAGTGCCGGTCTTGCCACCTGCCGGAATTCCAAGGATCCTGGCATTGCGACCCGTACCGTCCTGAATTACTCCCCTGAGGAGATGGACCATCTGAAAAGCAGTTACCGGGTCAACCGCTTCGTTGAAAACAGGCTCAAGCTGTTCTATTATTTCTCCTTTTCGATTTCTAACTTCTTGAATAAATTGAGGTTTAACATTTTTACCCAGATTGGGGAAAGTGCTGTAAGCTCTTACCATCTCAATTGGAGTAACTTCAGAAGAACCTAGAGAAATAGACAGATTATTTGCCAGGGGTGTCTCTATTCCCATACGCCTCGCCATATCATGAATGGAGGTCAAGCCAATTGCCCTTGCGATTTTTACGGAAATGACATTACGGGAGTGCGTGAAGGCCGTCCTTATGGTGATCGGGCCCATATAGGTCTTATCGAAGTTCTCAGGTTCCCACATGGTTTGAGAATCCGCTCCCGGCAGTGAAATCGGTTCATCCACAACGATTGTATTAGGGGCTATAAGTCTATTGGATAAAGCGGTTGAATAGATTATTGCCTTAAAGGCAGACCCTGGCTGCATTTTTCCCTGGGTTGCCAGGTTGAATTGAGATTTTTTGAAGTCTTTGCCTCCCCAAAGGGCCTGAACAGCACCGGTTTTTGCCTCGATTGCCACAAGGGCCGCATGAACAGACTGGTTCAGTTCGATATCCTTAGTATGCCTCTTGCGTAAGTTATCCAGACCCTGAAGCACTGCTTCAGTGGCCTTGATCTGCCAATCCCTTTTGAGAGTGGTTGTTACGGTAAGACCGTCTGTCAGAAGCCTTTTCTTGCCATACCTTGCTTCAAGTTCCCTTCTTACTTCCGAGAGAAAATAGTCTGTGCCCGGCGGAGTATCAAGGGTCTCTCTTTTCAGGCGAATAGGGATCTTTTTTGTTTCTTCCGCCTCCTCTGGTGTAATATAGCCTTCCTCTACCATCCGTCTCAGCACATAATCCTGACGTCTCTTGGCACGGTCCAGATATTTTGTCGGGTCGTACCGGCTCGGGGCCTTGGGCAGGCCGGCAAAGAGTGCGCATTCAGCGAGATTCAGGTCATCTACATGCTTTGCGAAGTAAGTCCTGGCAGCACTTTCAACTCCATAGGACCCTTGTCCAAGATATATCTGGTTCAAATATATGGTCAGGATTTCGTCTTTTGTGAGTACCGCATCAATTTGCCAGGCCAGGATGGCTTCTTTAACTTTGCGCAACCAACTTTTTTCCCTGGTAAGAAGTAAGGATCTTGTTACCTGCTGGGTAATGGTGCTCGCTCCCTGGACCAATCCGCCCGCCTCCATATTTTTCAGTATGGCACGAATGACTCCCATGAAATCAATGCCGGGATGTTCGTAAAACCGGGCATCTTCAGCTACCAGGAATGCCTGTACCAGCCTGTCCGGCATTCGGGAAATCGGGACAGGCCACCTTTTTTCCTTATACCAGTATGCGATGGGGCGATGGTCCGAGTCGAGCACTTCAGTGACCATGGGAGGATTATAAGATTTAAGACTTGAGATTTCCGGGAGACCCAAGAGCATATACCCTATTATGAGACTACCAATTGCCAGAGACACCGCAAGCGCTGATCCAAGTACGATTCCCAGCAGAGGACGATAACCCCACACAAGTGGTTTTTTGGATTTCTTTCTGCGAGTTTTAGCCATAAAGTATTCATATATAAACATAGTGTTACATTGAGGCAACCACAGAACCGGGAGCGCCATACCAAATTCAAAGTTCTTGAAGGCTTTGAAGCTCTGTGTTAAACAGGTTGTCAATTAATCGGGGCGTAGCGCAGCCTGGCAGCGCATCTGCTTTGGGAGCAGAGGGTCGGAGGTTCGAATCCTCTCGCCCCGACCATTTCCCCTTTTCTTTTGGAAATATTCACATCCGACTTAATTTCCGGCATCCTTCATATTATTCCAAAAGTAGTTTACACTTTGTTGATCTTGTATTTTGGTAGTGAAATTTGAAACTTGAAATTAAAAATTGGGGGAAATACAAGAATGTAGATGCGTTACCTAATTTCTAATTTCTAATTTCCAGTTTCGACATCGGCATTCAATTCGATTCGATTCGATGTAAGCGTTCACGCCCATATTGTCATTTCGACCGAAGGTAGAAATCTTAAAT
>QNAY01000325.1 GCA_003645605.1 Thermodesulfobacteriota bacterium | reverse complement strand
GTGATGATATGAAAGCAATAGGGAAAGCCGGATGCGGGAAATCTGCATGTCCGGTTTGACGAGGAGGAGCAGGGAAACTTGCTCCTTACTCTACTACCTTCGTGTTTTCGTGATTGATTTTGAGTAGTTTCTTAACCGCACAGATCGATAAATTGGGACCATGGAAAATCGTAAAGGTTGGTGTCCCCTAACTTCGTAAAAGTTGGTGTCCCTTGGCAGGCATATCAGAAGTGGCGAGAAAGGTATTCTTTTTGAGAGAGATATTTTATTTTAGAAGTATCTGAAATTCCAATTTCTTTTTGAGCAAACTCAATTATTTTTTTATAAGAAAATTGGCAATCAAACGTCTGAAAGTAATTCTCCAAGACCTTCTTGGGTCTGAACTGAGAATATCGACAGGAAGTATCCAGAGCAAGTAAGGCCTCTGCTTCCAGAATATGTTCTATCTCCTTTCGATTTAAACAAAGCATTGGTCTGAAAACAGCGTATTTTTCTCTCATTGATATAAAGGGATAAAAGCGTTGGGATATCTCAATGAATCTCTCAGCCGAAACGGAGTTTTTACGGTGTGAATAATCAGCCAGTTCCCTGGCAATAAATACCTCCAAAATATAACCGGCAAGATCCCATAGGCTGTGACCGGAAACAATTACCAGATTAGACATGGATTTTTCTCTAAAAGGCAAAAGCCTGAAAAGAGCTTTTTTCCTGATACCTTGACAGGATATACAAGGGTTCTCTTGATGTTCTAAAAGTGAATCATCCTCTTCTGAAGGATGAAAGAAGAGCTTAACCCCCTGTTTTCCCCAAAATGAGAGCAGTTCTTCTTTGAAACCCTCTTTATAAATATGCCTGGGATAGGCATAAAGGTGAGCCTCAAGATCATAATTGTATTGGTCTTTTGCTTTATGTAAAAGAAAAAGACAAACAGAAGAATCTTTTCCGCCAGAGAAAGTAACGATCAACCGTTTTTCTCGGCAGGCATTAAGATAATCTCTATTATAATTTTCCCATTTCTGGAAGACATCCGGTTTTTCCAATACTCAATCTCCCTAGTCTGGTTTCATCTACAATAAAACCCAATCCCTGTTTCCTTATTATTTCAGCTACTCCACCAAAACCAAAAGAGAAATTCTCCGATGTTATATTTTCCGAAAGAAGATAGCTATCATAAGAGCCATCAACATACACTGCCTTTGGAAGGATAGATGCCGCTACCCGGCCCAATGCAGAAAGAATTCCGGTTTCTCCCACGTGGCATCCAATTTGATACTGAAGCCCTTTTTTTTCAGCGATTTTTGCCATCTTTAAAACCTTAATGAGTCCACCATTCTTTGAAAGACGAAGATTGATCATGTGGTAACTTCTGTTTTTTGCCATGGCCTCTATATCATTAACAGTAAGGGCTGATTCATCTGCTACAAATTGAAAATCGTGGCTCTCCGGATGCTTAAGAAGAAAGAGAATTTCCTCTCTATTTCTGCCAAAAGGCTCTTCAACCAGAAATATTCCATACTTCCGGCATAATTCAAGGCTTTCAAGGGCTATCTCTAATGACCAAGAGGCATTAGCATCAACTCTTAAATCAAAGTTCCACCCAAGTTTTTCTCGTGAAAGCTTAAGTATTTCAACATTATAATCGAGATCAGTGCCAAGCTTAATCCGTATATTACGTATATTCACTTTTTCGTACATATCCAGAACATATTCTGCTTCTGACAGAGAAAGCATGGGAAGAGTTCCACCATACTGAATTGTTTGTTTTAAAGGCTCTTTTTTTAACAAGCTATAGATATCTTTCCCTGAGCTATGGCAAAACATGTCAAGAAGCGCTGTTTCTACTGCACACAGCAGTGGAAGCTCGTGTGATTCGAGCGCCAGGGAATCCAAGTACTCCTTTCCTTCTTCCCATGAAACATCTTTTCCTATAAGGGGCTCAAGGATTCTTGCTATGATTTCTTTGGCATCCTTCAATAGGTCTGCATCTTTTCCGATCTCGCCTGATACATAGTCTCGTACGATGGCCTCGCCGAATCCCTTTTCCCCCCGCCCCTCAATTTTGAGAACAAGGGAATCAGAAAAGGCTCGGGATGCCATTGCATGGGTAAAATCCATCTTAAATGGAATTTTTAATGCGCAGATCTCTGCTTTTTCAATTCTTGTTAGTTGCTTCATAATGATTCATAATTTACTATAATCAGAGATCACAAGAAGTTGCAATTTTTCCCAAGTCAAAAAGGGCACCAGTATTTTTGTCTAATTGATGCCATTGTGCGATATCCAAGATACATAGAAAAATAATTTGACGTTCAACTGATCTACCAACTTAAGCGCTTTTTGATTGAGCAAACGGCAGAAGCGCCCGGCAGCCTTCCTGTATTTTTTGCTTTCGATCCAATCTAATACCACGAATAATGTTTGCCCAGCTTAACGTATCCGACCGCCTGTGCGGTTAGAAATATCCCCCTTTCTATGCCGCCAGTTTAAATTCAAGTTCCCCATTTTCAAACCACCTTTTATATTCTTGATTTCTTTTAAGGGCTGTTAGCGATGCAAGGGCTACGGAACCTGGTTTCGACCATCTCATTCCATTCTGTGAGAGATATTTTTTCTCTCGCCCGCTCCTTACAGTCGCTAGAGACCGCAGAGACACCAAGAACGCTTACTTTTCATTGCACTGGATATTTCATATAAGGTAACCGTTCACGCTAATGTGTCATGATTCGCACTGCCATGTCATTTCGACCAAAGGGAGAAATCTTTACCATCCAGAACTCAGGTCTTTCCAGTTTGGGTTCATCCGGTTCACCAATTGATTCTTCTTCTCTCTTCGCCATTTCTTTATTTCTTT
>QNAY01000324.1 GCA_003645605.1 Thermodesulfobacteriota bacterium | reverse complement strand
TGGCAGGCAATAAAGGCCGAAGAGGCTGAAGAAAAGGGAGAAAAACACAGTGTCCTGGGACACCTGCCCAAATCATTGCCCGCGCTTCAAAGGGCTTTTCGAGTTGGAGAAAGGGCCTCCAGGGTGGACTTTGACTGGATCAAGGCAGAGGATGCCTGGGGAAAAATAGCAGAAGAAGAACAGGAACTCAGAGAGGCCATTAAGACCAAATCCAAAGAAAATATTGAGCATGAAATAGGAGATCTCCTGTTCACCGTGGTCAACATGGCCCGGCTGCTGGAAATCAACCCGGAAGATGCACTTCAAAAAACCAATAACAGGTTTGTAACGCGTTTTCAGATCATGGAGGACATCATCAGATCACAGGGAAATGAACTCGCCAAGTGCTCTATTGAAGAAATGGATAGGGCCTGGTCCGAGGCAAAAAAACTGTAAGCGTTTACAGGGCACCGCATCTGCTTTGTTGTCGGGCACTTGAAGTACAGCGAGTACGTCTGCGGACCCGTACGCCTCGCATCTGCAACACCCTGTAAACGCTTACAGTCCGGTGGGTTGCGGTAAAACGGGGGCGTTGTAATCCCGTGAACGGTTACTTAAATTCAAAATCAACTGGTCCTGAATCAGCATATGACAGGATACAAAGACTTTTCCCGCAAGAAGAAATTTTGGGTCTGCCTCTTCGCCCTGGGGATTTCTTCCGTATCAGTCCAGCTTATAATGATCCGGGAGGTCATGTCCACCTTTGGAGGCAATGAGTTGGTCATAGGCCTCGTGCTTGGGGTATGGCTCCTGTTTACTGGTCTTGGCAGTGCCCTTGGCGTGCCCATAGCCAAAAGGGCACGGCCGGAACGGGCGCTTTTTGCAGGTCATATCCTGGTTGGAGTTTTACCTTTTTTCCAGATTGCGGCTGCACGAGCCCTCCCGCTCCTCTGGGTACGGGGCGAAATGCTTGGTCTTACTTCGGCCATTTTTTCAAGCACCTTGATCCTTATCCCCTACTGTCTCGTCGCAGGCGGGATGTTACCCATAGCAGGGGCACTGCTCAAGGGTAAGGATACTACGAGCAGGGTGTATATTGCCGACACCCTGGGAGATATCGCCGGAGGGCTCCTGTTCAGCCTCGTCCTTGTTTACACCCTCTCCCACTGGGATAGCCTGGCGGTCCTCGGGATACTGAACCTGCTTGCCGGCGCCATGATGACCTCATATGCAGGCCTTCCGGTACTGGCTCTGCTGGGGCTCGGCATGGTGGCAGCCAGGCCGCTTGATCTGTCCACGCTTTCGTTCCGCTTCCCCGGTCAAGAGCTGATCGTGCATAAGAACACACCCTTTGCACAGCTTACGATCTCTAAGACCGGCGAGCAGCTCAATGTCCTGCAGGACGCAATCCCTTTGTATTCAACCGGCGACCTTGATGTGGAATCTGTTGCCCATCTTCCGCTCTGTCAGCTTGAACAAGGGGCCAATGTCCTTTTGATCGCAGGAGGGGTCTTTGGAACCATTGAGGAAATTGCCAAACACAAACCGAAGCACATAGATTATCTCGAACTCGATTCTGCTATTCTTGACCTGGATAAGCTGACTGACAAAAGCCTTTCCTATCCCTTTATCCAGATACATATTGGTGATGGACGCCTCTTTGTAAAGCAGGCAAAAACAATATACGATGCCGTTATTGCAGACCTTCCGGACCCGGAAAACGCGCAGCTCAACCGTTTCTACAGCCGGGAATTCTTTCAAGAGGCAAAATCGATTCTCACAGATCACGGGGTACTTGCGTTCACCCTTGTAGGTGCTGAAAATTATCTTGAAGAAAAGGGACTGGCTGTAAATCGTTCAGTTTATGCCGCCCTGAAGCATACCTTCAAGCATGTTTTGGTCTTTCCCGGAATCACACATTATTATCTGGCTTCCGATGCGCCTTTGACGACTGATATTGCAGGGGTACTGGCCAGGCGCAAGATCATCACAAAGCGCCTCGTGGATTATGAACTGCCCGGCATGACGGATCCATTTCGTTTGGACATTCTCAGGCGTCTTCTTACTGAAAAAAAGGTCTCGCCGAACACGGACCTCTCTCCCTCTGCCTTCGGGCACCTTCTGGACATGTGGATGAAGAAATCCGAAAGCCCAAAGACGCTTCAATACATCATGTTTATGTCGATCCTGGCATTTGCGGTCCTTGTATGCCGCAGGGATCTGCTCCGTTTCACGATTATGACCTCCGGATATGCAGGCATGGCATTTGAATTGTCCCTTCTCCTCCTGTTTCAGGTCATATACGGCTATGTATACCTGCGAATCTGTATCTTTATAACCCTTTTTATGATAGGGTCCGTCCTGGGTGCCTTTATATCCGGAAAATTAAAAAAGGACACTCATTGGCAAGTGCTTGCCACTGAATCGGCCCTTATTGCACTGGCTGCACTGGCCTGTGTGGCGACCCTTGCCGGGGTTGGTGCAAAAAGCCAAATTTCTTTATTTGCCATGCAGTATATGGTAATTCCATCTCTGATCTTTCTTGTAGCTGCTGCCGCCGGATGTCAATTTTCCGCTGTATCTCGCATGGCACGGGGCACCGGGGCGGAGATTACAGGACGCCTTTATTTGGCGGACCTTGCGGGTGCAGCTTGCGGTACAATATTGACAGGACTGCTATTTCTCCCCAAAATAGGAATCATAGGCGTTATGGTCTCCGTGCTGATAATCAAAGGGCTTAGTCTTGGGTTAAATAGTGCCTGAACGAAAATCCCGTATTTTTCGTTGGAACCACCTGTGTTGTCATTTTGACCGGAGGGAGAAATCTGTAAATTCCACATGTTATAGCTAACAACAGATTCCTCGCTACGTTCGGA
>QNAY01000323.1 GCA_003645605.1 Thermodesulfobacteriota bacterium | reverse complement strand
CAGGTAAACTTGGATGGCTTTGGGGATGCAAATAACATATGGGCTTTCAGTATGGCAGTATATGATGACGACCTCTATGTGGGGACACGTAACACTAACACCGGGGCTGAGGTGTGGGAATATGATGGGTCGAATTGGACACAGGTAAACTTGGATGGCTTTGTTGGGGATGCACATAACACGATAGCCTTCAGCATGGCAGTATATAATAACCGCCTCTATGTGGGGACAGCTAATGGTAACACCGGGGCTGAAGTATGGGAATATGATGGGTCGAATTGGACACAGGTAAACTTGGATGGCTTTGTTGGGGATGCACATAACACGATGGCCCTCAGCATGGCAGTATATAATAACCGCCTCTATGTGGGGACACGTAACGATAGCACCTGGGCTGAGGTACGGAGGTATGATGGGCCATCAACTTGGACACAGGTAAACGTGAACGGCTTTGGGGATCCAAATAACATGTGGGCCCTCAGCATGGCAGTATATAATAACCGCCTCTATGTGGGGACAGCTAATGGTAACACCGGGGCTGAGGTGTGGGAAATGTATATACCTCCTAGCCCTATCCCCACCCTTTCTCAATGGGGCATGATTATCTTTTCATTGCTTTTGGCAGGGACAGCCATTTTTGTATTACGCCGCAGATTATATGCTGGTTAAAAATGATGTGCCTCAGGTCAGAGAATGCGAAACTATTGCGCCTTCTGACTTTATGACGACGTTCGGGGGTTATTTTCCAGCCATGATCCATAGATCTGTGTAACTGTGGCTGTCATCATAGATGGGCATTACTGGTCTGGCTTTTGTTACTGCCAACTCCTGTTTGATTTTCTTGAAACCGGATCCGATTTTTCACCTTGCATCATAATGTAGTAGCATGTAGTAGCCAGCACGTCGCGTAATGCCCATAGAGAAATACGAGACGGCATGATGCCTGTGTTTTGACTCTGGCACAGCTATTCCAGCACACGTCCCCAGTTGGTCCCTATACTTGTGTGATCTGCCATATTTTCCCTTTACGCGCTTTGGCGCCATAGCCTATTGCATAAAAAGTGAAACTTCATGGATTTATAGTATGAGGCTAAACCGACTTATTATTGTAATCAACTGTCTTGACACCGGGGTCCACCTTAGTACCTTAGTAATTATTTTCGCGTCTTTTCTGGCAGAAAATTCTGAAACACAATCACGAAAACACGAAAGATTGAAAGCACGAAATAAAACAACATTCAGACTTTCGTGTCTTCGTATTTTCGTGCTTTCGTGATCAATTTTTTTTATCTTCAAACCTTTTTGGTTCCGGTTTATCCGGGTTAGGTAATGCACATCCTTGTCTAAGAAATACAGACAAAAAACCCAAAAAGATAAAAAGTCAGGTCTTAGGCAAACCCTAAGCATAAAGAGATTTGCAATTACTTATCTGGTACTGATGAGCCTCTTTTTTCTCCTCATAGCCTGGAAGCCCATACAGAATGTCATTGACTTGAACGGCCTTTATACAAAGGCAATAGTATCCATTACAGCAAAGATTTTAGAAATAATGGGCATATTGTGCACAAGCCAGGGTTCAGTTATTACTATATCCGGCACAAGCCTGGATATAAAATTTGGCTGTAATGGCCTTGAGGCGGTAATGATTTATTCAGTGGGTATAATATCTTTCCCGGCCACATGGAAAAAGAAGTTTTTAGGCATTGTAGCGGGTTTTATAGTGATACAGATAATAAATATCATAAGGATTGTAGTGCTGGCCTATTCAAGTATATATTTTAAAACCCTCTTTGAGTACATTCACATCTATATAGCACAGGGCATGATGATCGCTATTGCCCTGGGGATCTATTTGCTCTGGATTGGCTATGCAAAAGAAGGGCCTTAAGGTCGTCCTTATCTTTATTGGTGCGTACCTGATATTTTTGATCCTTTGGATAAATGTCAAAGATTACTATGGGTATGCCATAACATATTCAGTATCAAATATGGTTATGCCGATAAAGGACGTGATGTTTGAATCCATTACCAGAAAAGGCGACAAAATAGAAGTTGTATTTTGCAGATACACTTATCGTGGAGAAATAATAGCACCTATTTTAATAAAGACATCCTTTTATACCTTTAATGTCCCACTCACTTGTGCAATATTGGCGGCCTTTCACCTGTTTATCAAGAGAAAAAAGAGGGCATATCTTGAAGCCCTTTTGATACTGCTCTTTGTCCATGCACTCTATGTATTCTCCTTAGAGGCGAAAAGCCTGACAGAGTGGTTTATGAGTAGGGGTATTGATCCCATGAACAAAGTAAAACTTGCTTTCTATCAATTTCTCTGGAGCTTTACAGACAATATGGTCATAAGGTTTGAACCATTCCTTATCGGCATTTATGTCTTTTTGAGATTCAGAAAGTAAAGAATAAGCTTGCATAATGACGTGTGGTTAAATCTGACCGATTTATTCCGAAAAGGACAGATTTGACCAGATCGTGCCCAGGGCAGGCTTTGTTCATCCACTTCATAATTGTATCCCCCATCCCAGAAAGCGAATACAACCGCCCGCTACGCTCAAGACGCAAAGCACGCCAAGAAAAACATTGTGACCGCCGGGTGTCGGCGATCACAATTGACTTGCACTCCCAAAAAACCCTTAGCGTCCTTCGCCTGCCCCGTAGCTCCGGCAGATGGTACTGGGGCGCCTTCGCGGTAAAATTTTTTTTACAGTTTAATCATTTCCCCTGAATTGACAAAATTAGTTTGTGTTCTATGATTGAATCTAAGTTGAGCGGTTGAAAAGGCCGTCAGTGTTGAGTCGGTTTTTTCGCTTTGTGTGAGGTGTCATTATGTACCGCCGTTTCTT
>QNAY01000322.1 GCA_003645605.1 Thermodesulfobacteriota bacterium | reverse complement strand
GCATCAAATTAATGCGTGTTATACAAGCACAACATTTCTGTAATTCGTTGATATTAAAAGCATAATTTTCTTCTTGAAAATAGTTTATGCAGGTTTTAGGTAATATGTTATGGCTACTTATGTTCTTGTATTAAAAACCATGGAAGAAACCAATATCCATGTTGGACGCTTGGGTAATGTTTTTTTGAAGAGAGGGCTTTTTCTTTACATCGGTTCTGCAAAAAAAGCTCTTCAAAAGAGGGTTGGCAGACACCTTGTAAAGGATAAGAAATTATTCTGGCATATTGATTATATACTTAATTCCCGGAAGGTATCGATCATCGAGGTCTGGACAAAAGAAGCAGATCAGGAATGCGAGACAGCCTGTATAATAGATAACTTTACTGGAGCCATGGTAGTCAGAAAGGGGCTTGGATCTTCTGATTGCAGGTGCCCCGCACATTTTTATTTTTTTGGAGGAGATGTATCGGAAATCCGTAATTTGTTGGAAAGGAATGGGTTTAGCGTTTTAAGATAACAATTCACAGATTGCGCGTTCAGCCCTTTCAGGGCGGCCTGAGGATAGCCATATTAATTTGAGTAATTTTTTTATATTGCGTCCTGAAATTCTCTATGTATGTTACATTTTGCATATTAATACTAATCGTTAATCACTAACGGCTAATCGCACAGGTCGAAATGTTTTACATCCAGTGAACTATTGCCCCTAATCTTTCACGTCCAGGATAGATTTGCGAAGCCGTTTTGTTTCACCACGGCGTCGTTTCGTATCCAGCCTGCGTCTCTTTGACGCAAGAGTGGGTCTTGTCTTGATGTGGGGCTTTGGTTTCCTCGCTGCCTTACGGATCAAATCAACAAAACGTTTAATAGCATCACGGCGGTTCTGATCCTGCGTGCGGAATCTGCGGGCATTCATAATTAATATGCCTTTTTCCGTAATTCGCCTTCCGGGCAGACGAATCAGACGTTTTCGCACATCATCCGGAAGGGAAGGTGAGTTTAAGACGTCGAAACGGAGATGTACGGCTGTAGCTACTTTGTTGACATTTTGTCCACCCGGGCCCGATGCGAGGATAAATTGCAGATGGATTTCTTTTTCGTCAATTGAAATATCCGGTGTTATCCGAATCATAGAGAAACCTTTCAAAAATCAAGGGCTCGCACAAAAATAACTTAATATTTCGGCATCTCATCTTCAGGTCATTATCGGCGGATTTCAAAAAGCGAAAATCTTGAAATAGCCCGCTATTACTGCGCCTTTTGTTCTTTAAAATCTACCGAACCTAACCTAAATCCGAGCGCCGATTCTGTAAAGTTATTCTTGCGCGAAACCTTAATGGCACTTTTGCAAGTTCAACAGCTTTAAAAAGCAGGTTAGTGTATCTGGCAAGGGTTTACAACAAATTACTACACTCAATCATCAACATCGGCGCTTTTTTTGAAACGCTCTCTTCCGCCTAAACGGTTTCATTTGCGGAAGGCTTTCCCCCTCATGTTGGTGGCCGTTGAGTTTAGCCGTTCGACAACAAAATCATGAATATATACGACGAATTTTTTTCTATAATTAAAAAGCTAAATGAAGCAAATATTCAGTATGCGGTTGTTGGAGGCATTGCGTTATCGTTTCATACCCGACCAAGGTATACCAAAGATATTGATTTTCTGCTTCTTTCTGAAGACATTGATGATCTCAAATCCATCTTAAAAAAAATGGGCTATACATTTGAAGCGAAGCCATGGACTTTTAAGAATACGAATATTATACTTCACAGACTAACCAGAATTGAAAAGGAAGATTCGCTTTCAATAGACTTGCTGGCAGGCAATGAAGAAAGACATAAAGAAATAATCAAGAATGCTGTTGTCGAGAAAACTGAATACGGTTTAACATGTATTGCAAGTCGTGAGGATTTAATCTGGATGAAACGTTTTAGAAATTCAAAGCAAGATATTGCAGATATTGAGGCATTGGAAAATGACAAAGATACAGAAAGTAGTTAGAGACATCCGGAACCTGCAGGATTTCTACAACAGAACCAAATTATTGAGGGCTCGGATAAAAAAGAAGGACTTAGAACGTTCAAAAGTCGAACAAGCCGGTACATCTGATGCCAAACGTTGCGGTGCCGGTCAGGGCCACTTCGTCTAAAGTACAGAAGTTGCAGGAATAGTGGGCTATTTCAAGGTTTTTGCTCTTTAAAATCTCCCGTGCAGGCCAAATCAAGCAGCAGATGCAGGAGCCAGACCTTTTGATATATCCATTTTATCAAAATATTCTTTGATTCCCCATTCCAGGCTCTTTCCCTGAATGCCATAAATTCCATCTACAGGGTCGTAATACAGAATATTATCCCTGACTGTCTGCCCAAGAAGATCCTTGCTGGTTCCTGCAAGCTCTGTGAGGTTACGGGCCGGTTGTTTGCTAAAGTGACGCAGAAGGCAGTTGCGAGCTTCATCATTAAATGTCCAATCGGCAATCATTGCTACCTTTTCCCGCTTGATTTTTGATACAATAGCATCCAGAGAATATTGAAATAAATCCTCAAGAATAGAATGAATTTCCCAGGCACTGCCGCCAACTGTATCCCATATTATTTCTATCTGTTTTTCATCAAGAGTGTACTTCTGAACCTTATTGTATTTTTTTATATCCCGAAGCCAGGCAAAGACATCATCTTTTTCAAGATAATCGAGTTTCATAAATTTACTGGTCTTGCAAAGCTTGCTGTCCACATAAACCTGTTCGACGAAAAAGGCATCCGATGAGGCAATGATTACATGGCAGAGGTGGCTTTCTTTGGTCAAAGCCACGAAAAAATTCGTTAATTCCACCATGAGCCTTTTCTGCTTGTCCGGCATATAGAG
>QNAY01000321.1 GCA_003645605.1 Thermodesulfobacteriota bacterium | reverse complement strand
TGTCAATGCCCATCCCCGGCCCCTGGCACTTTATTATTTCGGTTATACCCGACAACACAGGGATTACATCCTGGACCAGACCCATTCCGGCGGCGTTCTATTCAACGACACCCTGATCCATGCAGCTCAGGATGATCTGCCTTTCGGTGGGGTGGGCGCGTCCGGCATGGGGCGGTATCATGGCCGGGAAGGCTTTATCACCTTTTCCAATCCCAGGGGCGTGGTGTTTAAACCGCAGTTTAACAGCTCGAAAATGATTTATCCGCCTTATAACCGGCCCATCCATCGATTAATTTACAAGCTGTTTCTGCGATAGGTCACTCGATGTTTAAAAAAGAGTAACCGTTGACGGGATTACAACGCCCGTTTTACCGAAACCTACCGAACTGTAAGCGTTCACAGGAAATCTTTGTAAGATTTGAATTCATTCCATCGGGTTAAACCCGGACGACCAGGTTATGATGTAAGGGCCCGTCCGAGTTTCAGGCGTCCTTACTCTTCTCCTTTGACCTCCACTCTCTCAGCCGCCGATTTAAGGAGGTCGGAAAGCTTTTTGCTGCCCTGCTTTCCCTTTTCCTTAAGGGCGTCTTTGGTGTCATCTATGCGTTTATTCATTTTCTGCAACTCCAGCCGGGCGGTTTCTTTAGCCTGACTCTGTGCCCGGGCGTACCAGGCCTTTGCCTCGTCAAGATAGGATTGGGTCGCGTCTGCACCAGCTGCCAATTGGGCCTTAAGCAGGGCAGCCTGGGCCTCAAGTTCGGCGTAGCGCTTCCTGAGCAGCACCGCCTCCTCGCTTTCTGTCACTTGTTTGCCGTAGGCCTGAAGCTGTCCTTCGGTATGTACCACCAGGGCATTGGTTTTATCCTTGGCCTCACTGATGCCTTCAGTGACAGCCTGCTTGGCTGCTTTTGCATCGAGCTCAAGCTGTGCAATACCCTCAGCAGTCCGTTTCGAGGCACTTGCCTTGGCCTCTGCCAGGTATCCCTGGGCATCCTCCAGCGCCTGCCCGGCTTTTTCCGGAGACTGTTCAATCTCAAGGGCGATCCTGGCCTTAAGGGCAGCAACACGGGCCTGAACCAGGGCTATCCGGGTGAAGGTCTCCTTTTTGAGGGCGGTCGCCTTGGTCTGAGTTTCTGCTATGGCCGTATTAAGAGTACTTTCGCTTTTATCAGCCAACTCGGTCAACTTCGAGTTGGCCTGGTCGCTTTTTGTGCGCAGGGCGGTCTCCGCACCCTTGATCTGTTCCTGCAAGTCGGCAATTCGCCTTTTTGTGACTGTATCGGCCGTCCCGTATGCCTGGCGTAGATTCGTTTTGGTATCTTCGAGGCTTTGGAGAGCAGCCTCACTGTTTTTCCCCAGCCAAAACTCGGTACGTGCCTTGAGAAGATTGACTTTTGCCATGGCCAGGGCGACCTGTGCCTTGAGGGCCTGTTGCCACTCAATTTCCGTGGCTTCCATGTCTTTTGTCTGGCCCGCCTGCTCGGCTGAAAAAACTGCAGGCGCTGCAAATCCACTGATCATCAGCCAAAGTGCTAAAAGAGTTGCAGAAATTGCCTTTTTCATGACTTGTCTTCCTTATCTTTCCTTAAGGCATGCTTTGCGCCCTGTAATATCCCGGATGCTGCTTCCTTGGCTATATCCAGTGCCCGTTTTGAAAGTTGTTTGGCCTCATCGGCTGCGGTGTGCACTGTCTCTCCGGTGAGATGCGCCGCTTTGCCAAAGGTGTCTTTGCCTAATTCCTTAAGGCGATTTGAGACTGTCTCAGCGGCTTCAGAGGCCTTCTCCTTTAGGGTAGAGGGGGTTTTCCTGGCTTGGTCTGCAATTTCAGTAAGCTCCTTACCTGCCACCTTGCCGGACTTGCCGGCTACTCCGCGTATGGTCTCAAGAAACAGGTCTCCAACGGCCTCAAGGTCTTCCTTTGTACGGACAAGGTCTTCTGTGGCAAAGGACTTGGTCTTTGCGCTTGCAGCGGACAGCGTCTCTTTTGTGGACTCCACTGCAGAGGTGATACCTTCCCTGGTTCCGTGTACTGCACCTCTGGCCACTTCGCTTATATTGGTTCCTGCCTCCTCTGCAGTCTCAACTGCGGAGAAAATCACGGCATGAGATACTTTTCTTACCCTGTCCGCGCTGAAATGCGCCTCGGCAAGGGCCTTTTCCGTTGCATCCCAGGTGATTTGGGCAACAGTTTCTTCTATGTCCTTTCCGCTATCAATTACCTGTTTCACAGCCTGTTTGACGGTTTCCCTTGTCAGGCCCAAAAGTTCCGCGTATTTCAGTTTGGTATCGGTGACAGCGGTCTCTATGTGTTCTTTCATCTCTCCTGTAAAGGCCTCGCTGCTCTGTCTGGTGCCTTCCAGGGCCTCGCGCACATCTTCAGACAGTTTCTGTTCCTCTCCACCTAGACGGGTCTTTAGTTGTTGGATCTCTTGACGGGTCCTGTCCACAGCCCTCTGTTCTGTGGACTTGATGCCGTCGATTGCCCCCTCGACTGCCGCAGTGATGCGCTCCCTGGTAGCAATTTCTTTCTTTTTGAGTTCATCTACGACTGTAGCAGTGCCTTCCTTGGCAATCTCGCGCAGGGTTATCCCTCCTTCTTTCACCTTTCCGGCAGTGTCCGACACGGCCGTCTGGATGATATCCCGGATCTGTTCTGCTTTGATCTCACCACTCTTCATGGCTTTTTCAAATGCCTCAATGATCTGTTCCTTCATCTCTTTTAACATGCTGCACCTCTAATGGTTAATTTGTCATTTGTTTCTGATCCCCGTGCTGTCCGTGTCTGTGTGTAATTTGTCCTATCACCTCCTTTAGGCAACCTGCAAAAATTAAAACACCGGCCTTGCTTGTCTATGGCTCCGTCTTCTAC
>QNAY01000320.1 GCA_003645605.1 Thermodesulfobacteriota bacterium | reverse complement strand
ATGCTAATTGATATTGTAATTTTTCTTTTTCATTGGCGTTTAACAAAACGAGGAAGAAAGGCAAATGCCACATAACAACCGAATCCACGCTAACACCTAAAGCTGCGACGTTTTTCACCTTTGCCAAGTCCTCGTTGGTTTTGGACACAGGTCAAACGCGGCGTTAAAATACCCTCCAAACATACTGTCCATGACCGTTATAAGGGCCTTGTCCAGCGGAATAGGCGTTTCGGACGATGAAAACGACGTTACTGCATATTCGTGGAATCGTAGCCGTTCACGGCTTGAACTTGAAATTGGAAAGTAGAAATTGGGGAGAGATGAAACAAAAGTATGAAGGCCAAATTTCCAATTTCAATATTAAAGACCCTTATGACTCCTCCTTTGTGCCAATATCTTTCTCCATTTATCTAATCGTTCTTTGATAACACATTCATGTCCCCGATTTGTCGGCCTGTAGTAGATACGTTCCCGGAGCTCGGAAGGGAAGTAACCCTGGTTTACCAGGGCCTCGGGATAGTCGTGGGCATAGCGGTAATCCTTTCCATATTTATGGGACCGCTGCCAGAGGCAGAGGTTTATACTGATTAATCAATTTCCTTATCCTGTGACGCACTCCTCTCATTGACTCCTGGACTAACTATCCCTCTCAGTCTATCTTTGTTGATCTCGGTAATTCGTTCAATAACCCTGCTCTTGTCAGGGTTGTTTAGTAGCTCGTAAGACAAGTTTTCCATTTCCAGCGCAGCAATTCTGTTTACTCTCCATTTCGATTCGAATTCACCGATTCCCGATACCGTGATAAGCAAGGCGCCAGCGGCTGCGCAGACCGCAGCTGTATCGTTCCTTTTAGATTCGTCCTTTAAAATGCTTTGAAGCTTTAGGATTACACCAGCGGCTGCGCTCAAGAAAGCTGCGCCTATGAGTGTTCCGAAATGGACAAAGCTCCAACGAACCGCGTTGCTTCGGTACTCTTTATAGTTCTCAAGCACTAGATCTCCAAAAGGCACAAGATTTTTCGGTAGTTGGTCACGTATTTTTACTATTGCAAAACCTCTCGTTTTCCCGAGCATATCCTGTGAACTGGACAAATACATGGCCCAGCCCACAAAAACAATACCGACGATCGCTACGATAGCCGCAGTTACAGTTTTCCTCTTAACCATGAGAAGGATCCTCCAAGTCTGAGGTGCCTAACAGTGATTCTACGACCGACGTGGCCGTAAATATGTACATATATATCTGTTACTGAAAGAGAAAACAACATGTTCTTAGGGGCCATGAGTGCCGTTGCTTAAGATCGTCCTTCTTTACTCGTCAACGGGTAGGTCAGGGACGTTGACGCCCCATTTTCCCCTCAACCGTGCGTGAAAGCTTCCCGTCACAAGGCTAAAGCATCTACAAAAAGTAATATGGTTAAAAAGAACGTAACCGCCTCAAATGCCTTTGTGACTCCTCCTTTGTGCCAATATTTTTCTCCATTTATCTAATCGTTCTTTGATGACACATTCATGTCCACGATTTGTCGGCCTATAGTAGACACGCTCCCGGAGCTCGGAAGGAAAGTATCCCTGGTCTACCAGGGCCTCAGGATAGTCGTGGGCATAGCGGTAATCTTTTCCATATCCGATTTCCTTCATGAGTTTAGTGGGGGCGTTTCTGATGTGCATTGGAACAGGCAGTGTGCCAAATTTTCTGGCGTCAGCCTGAGATTCTCCAAATGCCACATAGACTGCGTTACTCTTGGGTGCAGTGGCTAGGTAAACTGCTGCCTGGGCCAGGGCGAGTTCACCTTCCGGAGGCCCGAGGAAATCGTAAGTCTTTAAGGCATCGATTGCCAGGGTCAGTGCCTGGGGGTCCGCATTTCCCACATCTTCTGAGGCGAAGCGGACCATACGTCGTGCAATGTAATGAGGGTCCTCTCCTGCAGCCAGCATCCGGGCCATCCAGTATAGGGCTGCGTCAGGGTCACTGCCCCTGAGGCTTTTGTGGAATGCGGATATCAGGTTGTAGTGTTCCTCTCCGGATTTGTCATAGCGCAGGGCCTTTTGCTGAATGGCTTCCTCTATAAGGGCTATTGTAATGGTTGCCCCTTTACCTTCAGGTCTGGCAGATACAGCGAGTTCCGCCGCAATCTCAAGGTTGTTAAGCAGGGTCCTGCCGTCACCATCCGAACGCTGGATCAGGCACTCTCTCGCCTCGGTTTCAATGGAAAGCTCAAGTCCTCCCAGGCCCCTTTCAGTGTCGGTAAGGGCCCTGTTTAAAATGGCATCAAGGGCTTCTTTATCTAAAGGGTTGAGGACTAAGACCCTGCATCTTGAAAGTAATGGGGGGATGATTTCAAAGGATGGATTCTCTGTGGTGGCACCGATCAGGGTAATAAGACCGCTCTCAACGTGGGGGAGAAATGCATCCTGCTGGGCCTTGTTAAAACGGTGTATCTCGTCAACAAACAAGATGGTATGTGGTCCGTTGTATTTGGTATTTTCCTTTGAATCATCTATGACGACCCTGAGTTCCTTCACGCCTGAAAGGACCGCAGAGAAGGAAACGAAGTTGGCTTCTACTCTTCGCGCAAAAATCCTGGCAAGAGTGGTCTTTCCGCATCCCGGCGGTCCCCACAGGATTAGCGAAGGAATAGTCCCCCGGTCTAGTAGGGTGTTCAGGATCTTGTCCTGGTTCAGAAGGTGCCCCTGACCTACGAATTCATCGAGGTCTTTTGGTCTGAGTCGCTCTGCAAGTGGGATCTGGGTCAAAGAAAACCTCCGGTTTTCAAGTTAAGAATTAAGAGTTGATAAAGCCGCAAAAAGGCACAAAATACGCAAATAGTACATTTGCCATAAATTAAGAGTTATTATGATTCTCTTCACTATTAACT
>QNAY01000319.1 GCA_003645605.1 Thermodesulfobacteriota bacterium | reverse complement strand
TTTATTGTTCCAATTTGTGAGCAGATACACATAATATGTCACAGTCATGGGCATTTAAGATTTCTCCCTTCGGTCGAAATGACAATTCGGTCGAAATGACAATATGGGCGTGAACGCTTACGATAAATTGATAATACACGTTTTTTTGGAAAAAAAGTAAATTGGTGAATGAAGGATGCCACATTTTTGTATTGCGTTTTTATACCCAGGTCCTAATCTAGTTAATCATGGCAAACAGAACCAAATGCATCATGTTCCAGGGAACAGGCTCAGGTGTTGGAAAGAGTGTGCTTGCTGCAGCCTTCTGCCGGGTACTTTGGCAAAAAGGCTTGAGGGTTGCGCCTTTTAAGGCCCAGAACATGGCGCTTAATTCCTTTGTTACTTCTGACGGCCTTGAAATGGGAAGGGCTCAGGTTTACCAGGCAGAGGCTTGCGGGCTATTACCCGATGTCCGAATGAACCCCATACTGCTCAAGCCCACAGGCGACTCCCAATCACAGGTAATCCTCATGGGAAAACCAGCAGGAAATCTCGCTGCCCGATCCTATTATTCAAGCTATCAAGAAAATTTGAAGGTAGTCAGGCAGGCATTTGACTCTCTATCCCGGGATTTTGACCTGTTAGTTCTGGAAGGGGCCGGAAGTCCGGCTGAAATCAATCTCCAGGCCACCGACCTCGTGAATATGGAAATGGCAGCCTACGCCGATGCAGCGGTTGTTATTGTCGGCGACATAGACAGGGGAGGGATTTTCGCTTGGTTCAAAGGCACCTATGACCTTATACCTGAGAGACATAGGGCCAGGGTTTCAGGCTTCATAATCAACAAATTTCGCGGAGACATATCACTCCTCAGTCCGGGGATTGCCCAGTTTCAACAGATTATTCCCCTTCCTGTCTTCGGCGTGCTTCCCTGGTTCGATGACATAGCGGCAGATCAGGAAGACGGTGTATTTGTACACGCAGTCCCTAAAAAAAAACACCATGGTCCTTTAAAAATTGCCGTAGTGCATCTACCGAGAATCAGCAATTTTACGGACTTTGCC
The DNA here is from genome assembly GCA_003645605.1 of Thermodesulfobacteriota bacterium. Lineage (GTDB taxonomy): Bacteria > Desulfobacterota > Dissulfuribacteria > Dissulfuribacterales > UBA3076 > UBA3076. Next base: position 1,851 of record QNAY01000319.1, on the reverse strand, counting down.
CCCCTGGCCTTTGAAAAAGATGTTGTTCTGTCTTTTGTCCGACGGCCTGAGGAATTAGACAGATGCGATTGTTTAATAATCCCAGGCACAAAAAATACCCGCTCTGATCTGAATTTCTTAAAGGATACCGGCTGGGACGTAACAATTCATGAAAAAGCAAAGGATGAAATAGTAATTATGGGAATCTGCGGCGGTTACCAGATGATGGGCATGGAAATCGGAGACCCGGACGGGGTGGAAGGACAACAAGGGTCATCATCCGGGCTGGGACTGCTTCCTGTAGTCACTGACATGTGCGGTAAAAAAAAGCTGTCCCGGACGGAAATTACGCTTGATCTGCCATCGCTTTTCCCAAATCTTTTAACAGTCAAGGGCTATGAAATCCACATGGGTGTGACCCGTGCCGAAGAATCATTTATACCTTTAGGCCCTGGCCTTGGTGCAGATATCGGGGCTGCGAGTGAAAATATGATGGCCATCGGCATATACCTACATGGCCTGTTCGAAAATGATTCCTTCAGGAGGTATTTTCTGGACTTTCTACGTACGAGACAAGGCCTTGAACCGGCCAAAAAAGTCGCCTCCTACAGAGCCTTTCGCAAAGAGCAGTTGGATCGTCTGGCCGGTTGGATCTCAGATAATGCCGACATTCCCGGCTTACTCTCCCTTATGGGCCTGTAATGCCTCTATCGCACTCTTGGCCATTTATTCTGGAACCCGGAGCCATCGGAATTCTTGCCATGGCTTTTGCTATGGACCTGATCATAGGAGACCCGGAAAGATTACTCCATCCGGTACGTCTTATCGGCCGGACCATCACATCAGGAGAATCTGTGGCGCGGAATCTGCCGCTTAGAGAAAAGGCACAGGGCGCTGTCCTTGCCATTCTCCTTACTTTGAGTGTTTTTATAACAGTAGATCTTGGCGTTAAAATTTCAGGTCATGTCTCCAAACTACTCCAATGGTTCATTTCCGCCATACTGCTCTATTATGGACTATCCTTAAAGTGTCTCGGTGATGAAGCCATGTCGGTCAAGAAAGCACTGGTTGAAAATGGTATTGAGGCAGGACGGCAGAGGGTATCCAGGCTCGTAGGAAGAGATACGGACTCCCTTGATACGGCCGGAGTAACTAAGGCCACTATCGAAACCATTGCTGAAAATCTGGTTGATGGCGTACTTTCTCCATTTTTCTTCGGAGCACTGGGAGGACCTGCCCTCTGCATGTCCTACAAGGCAATAAACACCCTGGATTCCATGATTGGCTATAAGACCGGACAATATCTGAAATTCGGGACCTGGGGAGCAAAGCTGGATGACATAGCCAATTACATACCTGCACGGCTCTCAGTGGCTGTGATCTCCCTGGCCTCTCCTCTGGTTGGAGGGGGCAAGCCATGGTACGTCTGGAAAGTTGCGCTCTCCGACGGCCAAAAGCTCCCAAGCCCGAATTCCGGTCTACCCGAAGCAGCTTTTGCAGCAACACTTGGATTACGACTTTCAGGCCCATCCCGGTATCATGGGAAGTTAGTCGATCGGCCGATCATACACGCCGATGGTCGTGAACCGGTAATTCAAGACATAAATAGTGCGGTCAGGCTGCTATACGTCAGTTCTTTTCTTTTCATCGGCGCTGCCCTTTTGTTGGGCATTATTATCAGAAACTGGAATTAAGATACGGATTATTTGGCAACCTTCATTCACCAGTTTACACTTTTTTCGAAAAAGCGTGTATTATCAAATTGGTAACCGTTCACGCTAATGTGTCATGATTCGCGCTGCCATGTCATTTCGACCAAAGGGAGAAATCTTTACCATCCAGAACTCAGATCTTTCCAGTTTGGGTTCATCC
>QNAY01000318.1 GCA_003645605.1 Thermodesulfobacteriota bacterium | reverse complement strand
GAGGCTATGCGCTTAATTATTTCCACGTACTCCAAATCCAGCCTAAAGGGCCTGAAGCAGCCAGACTGTATATAGACATCTTTTTTCAGGCCATTGATTCCTCCAGGGACGAAAAACTTAGGATCAATGCGTCTGACAATCTCCTCTCTTTCATTCAAAAAATCATTAAAGATGCCGGCACTGATCTTTTCAGATTCTTGCCTGTCCTGGATTATGCATTTGACAGAATCAGGCATTATCCGAAAGAGACGTTTGTTTTATTTGTTAAAAGTTTTTATCAGCTCAACAGGCTTGGAAGGAGCTATTCTCAAGCAGTCCCTTCAGGATCAGACTTTACTATCATAAATCACCTTTTGATCAGGTACTTTCGATATACATATGACTATTGGCTAGAGCAAGTTGATCCGCTGGTCTGGTTTGAAAAAGAATCCGGCAAGGCAAGATTGGATGAGATTTTCAGACCTGTTTCCCACAAACAGCTAAAGGCCTGCCAGGAAAGGCTGAAAAGTATTGTCAGCTCTTCGGACGACAGCTCAAAGACCATTCTTGATCGAATTGTTAGACTTCCGGGATATGGTCAAATCATCACCAGTTACAGTGAGATTCCTCAAAAACTCCTCAGTGCCGGAGATGACAAGGCACAGGGAAACCACTGGAAATTGCTGTTTCTCCTTCGCATTATGGATACTACAGGTCTTTCACCTGTTCACGAAGAGACCTTAAGGGACATCAATCGAACCCTTGTCTGGCTCATTCATCATGAAGATCCTCTGGCCATTCAGCAATCTCTGGAAAAGACTTTTGCAATTTTAAGGAGGAGTACAGAGAAATTCCCAGGGACGGCATTGAACTGTGTTCTGAACATAGGGCGGGGGGTCTATAAGACTGAAGAGAGTGAACTTGTAGAATTTTTTATCGATTCAGTCGTCTCACTTGGTTTCCAGACGCCGGAGATAAAAGGAATCGGTGAAGACTGGCAGATCAGGGCAAATCCCGCCCATATTCAAAATATACGCACCTGGATTCAACTTATAGAAATGAATCCCAAGTGGTCAAAAAAACTGCTGTCCTCTCTGATCATCCACCTTTCACTGAGCGGCGTCTTAATCAAGGATACTGACCTTTTCCCCCGCGACATAACTCAGTTGCTAAATAGCGACATTAGTCCGGTTTATAACCTGGTCAAGCAATTGACCCGTCTTTTCCCTACATATTTCAATGACATCGGAGCAGAGGGGAGGCTCAGGGATATCTCCACCGAGATCGATGAAATATGTCTGCGTAAGGACCCCCCTATCCACTTTTTGAGAAAGCAGAGTCACGTTGAGAGCAGTAACCAACTCATCGACCTTATGGAAGCCGTTCTGAACTTCTGGAAGACCAGGAGCAAGGAGGGTATAAGGCCTTTTGTGCCTCCGGATATCTACGAGCAGGTTGAGACAGAAGGGCCTAATATTGATGGCGTCCACAAGATCGTTACCCATCTTTTTCAGACCGAGGGACTAAGCAATGTGGATGATCTTTTAAATATTGAGGATGATCGTCTCAAGGCATTAATGGGTAAAATTCCAGGTATATCAAATCTTGATTTTAAAAGAATTGAACTGGGGATTACTTTCTACAAGCTCCTCTATCAGAAATACCATCTGGAGTTCACTGAAATAAATAGCTACCTGACGCAGCTCCGGTCCAGCGGATTGCCTGATCTTGAAAAACTGGAAAAGGCCCTTGGCGAGAAAGATGCCGGGCTGAAACTGGAATTGTTGCTGGGCTATCTTGAAAAGCTGAGGGGAGTTATCCTATCGTCCGATAATTATGAGGTCAGGGAAAACATTTACAGAAAGAGGCATTTCACTGTTGATATCCCATCCATGTATGGTAGCTACCACGAGTCGAAATTTGATGCACTAGGGCTGACTTTCCGGCTAGAGTCCCTGGTGAATGTCCTTTTTGAAAAAATTATTAAAACAATTGATCTTAAACTGATCACAAGGGCCACCTTTTCCCAGATTTTTGATTACTTACGCCTCTTTGATTTGGCCCTCAAATTGGATGGCATCTCATCTTTGGAGATAGAGCGCCAATTGGATCTACTGGCCCATTCTCTCAGAATCAGGGGGTTTTCCTTAACTCAGTATCTGGATATCTTCCGTGGTTTCTCCCAGGCTGTAAGAAACATCACCAATGACTACTTCAACAATATTCATCATGGAAATCTTTCCAAGATCATGGATCAGATGCCGACCGAGAGGCTATTGCCCAAGTATCTCCCATCTGAAGGGTCTGACGACCGAAAAAAATTGCCCTACCGTATCACAGAAATCTTCTTGCGCGACAGGATCGCTACTTCTTTAGGTCTTCAACAGCTTGATCTTTTTTTGGGCCACATTTTGAATACCCTTTATCATCAATCGGATGAGCTCCCGAAAGAGGACTTGCGCTTATTGCTCAGTTATAATCCCCAAAAGGTAATAACGTCGATCTATCCTACAAAGAAAGGTGTATCAGACGTTATCCACCTCGGAAACAAGGGATTCAATCTGGTCAAGCTGAACAGCTATGGCCTCCCGGTTCCCCCTGGTTTCATTATTACTACCGAAGTTTTCAGATGCCGTGAGATTGTTGATCGCTACATACGTGCGAAGAAAAACTTCGAGGAACAGGTGGCCCTTGAGTTAGCCACTCTTGAAAAATTGACCGGAAAGACCTTTGGTGACCATTATAATCCCTTGATTCTGGCAGTAAGGAGCGGTTCTGCCATTCCTCAGCCTGGGATGATGGACACGTTCCTTGATGTGGGAATCAATGAAATTATCGTTCATGGAATGATTAAGCAGACAGGCAATGAGTGGTTCAGTTGGGATACCTACCGGCGATTTCTCCAGTCTTACGGTATG
>QNAY01000317.1 GCA_003645605.1 Thermodesulfobacteriota bacterium | reverse complement strand
ATTTTTTGCCCACTTTTTGGACCCGGAAACATTGATCATAATGCCCAGCCTAAAAGGATTTCGAGCAAATAGAAGAGGTCCCAAAAGTGGGCAAAGAAAATTAGCTGATTTAGACGTCCTACTTTAATCCCCATAAGCGCTTTTTTTAAAAGATGAACGTCCAACATCGAACATCGAATGAAAAAACAACCCCCAATATTCAACAATTATTTTTGTTTCTTCATCTTTTCCCATTCAAAATTCGATGTTGGACGTTCGATGTTCGATGTTCATTTTTTCAGTCCCTTTGGACAAAAACAACTTAGCGCTTATGCCTCTAATCCTTTAATCCTCTAATCCTCTAATCCTATACTCAAGTTTGCAAAAAATTCCTGAGGAGATTGTTCCCCTCTGGAGTCATAATGGATTCCGGGTGAAATTGTACTCCCTCCACTGAAAATTCCCTGTGCCTGAAGCCCATGAGTTCGTCCTGCTCCGACCACGCAGTAACTGCGAGACAGTCCGGAAGGGTTGCCTTATCTACAAGGAGCGAATGATATCTCATGGCCTCGAATGGATTCGGCAGGCCGCGATATACGCCCTTTCCATCGTGTGTGATCATTGAAGTCTTTCCGTGCATAAGCCTTCCTGCCCTGACTATCTTGCCTCCAAATGCAACACCGATGGACTGGTGGCCGAGGCACACACCCAGGACCGGGATCTTTCCGGCAAAGTGACTTATGGCAGCTACGGATATGCCTGCCTCATTGGGTGTGCAAGGACCGGGGGAGACAAGGAGATGGTCTGGTGTCCAGGAGGCTATCTTTTCCACGGTGGCCTTATCATTTCTTACAACCTTAATATCCGCCCCCAGCATTCCCAAGGCCTGGACCAGGTTGTAAGTAAAGGAATCGTAGTTGTCGATAACTATAAGCATTGTGATAGTTCCTCATGAGCGACGTCGATGGCCCGCATAAGAGCCTGCCCCTTGCTGATTGTCTCCTCCCACTCAAAAGTGGGGTCTGAGTCAGCAACTATACCGGCCCCGGCCTGGAGGTAAAGCATATCCTTTTTCTGGCAGAGGGTGCGAATGGTAATGGCAAGATCCATATTGCCTGAAAAACCGAAGTAGCCTACGGCACCGGCATACGGTCCCCGCCGGGCGTGTTCGAACTCCTCTATTATCTCCATGGCCCTGATCTTGGGCGCGCCCGACACAGTACCTGCGGGAAAACAGGCCTGTAGTACGTCAAACATGTCCTTTCCATCAATTAGTTCCCCTTTAACACCTGTGACAATATGCATGACATGGGAATAACGTTCCACCGTCATCAAATCCTCAACCTTTACGCTCCCCATCTTGGCAACCCTGCCGGCATCATTTCTTCCAAGGTCAAGCAGCATCAGGTGTTCCGCCCTTTCCTTAGGATCAGCGAGAAGTTCCTTTTCAAAGCGAATGTCCCCCTCTTGATCTTTGCCCCTTGGTCTGGTGCCTGCAATAGGTCTTACTTCAATCTTATTGCCTGTCAACCTAACTAAAATCTCAGGTGAAGAACCAATAAGCACTTCGTCTTCCAGGTGCAGGTAATAAAGATAAGGCGATGGATTTATCCTTCTAAGGGCACGGTACAGGTCAAACGTAGGGATAGAGTTTTTTCCGGAGAACCGTTGAGAAAGCACTACCTGGATTATGTCTCCGGCCCGGATGTATTCCTTTGCCCTGCGGACAATGTCCTCAAATCGCTCTTGGGGAACCTCCGGGCTGAGGCTGGTGGCAGGGACGGGATCTGCAGGCGGGGCGGGGTAATCCAATCCTTGTAGAATGCGACGGATCACGTCTTCTATGGCTTTTTCCCCTCTTATATATACGGATTCTGCGTTGTCTTCCTGTTCTACCCGGAGACAGACGATGATCTTAAGAGTCTGCTTGATATTGTCATAAACAAGCAGGATCTCAGGAAACATGAACACCGCATCATTGAACCCTGCGGTGTCTGAAAGATTCTCCGGCAGACGCTCCATGAAGCGAACCATGTCATATCCCATGTATCCAACAGCCCCTCCGTAAAATCGAGGAAGTCCAGGGACCTCTGCCGGTGAAAAGCGTGCCATTATTTCTCTGAGGGCGGCAAGCGGATCAGCGGCAGTAATAGTTTTTCGCTTGCCTTCAATCTCCGTGAAAATATCATTCCCCTTACAAACGAAGACCAGAAAGGGCTTGAATCCGATAAAGCTGTATCTTCCCCACTTCTCTCCGCCTTCAAGGCTCTCCAGCAAAAATGAGTAACTATTTTCTCCAAACTTTGCAAACAGAGATACAGGCGTATCAAAGTCAACTGCTATCTCTTTCCATATTGGTATGATATTCGCGTCTTTAGCCAACGATTTGAACCGGGTCAGATCCGGAGTGATCATGATATCTTGTCCTTAGTATACGTTCAAAGGTTCAGGGTTCAGAGGTTTATGTTAAAAGATGAACGTCCAACATCCAACATCGAACGTCGAATGAAAAACGAATATCCAATACCGAATATTCAACGGTACACGCTGAATGAGTTATAAGGGATTTGGAAAAAAATAATTTACCCCAATATTGGATTAATACTGACATCCCATTTAGCCAATAGTCTTGATCTTTTTAATCGGCCTGCATATTTTTTCATTTCTTCTTTTGATAAACTGATTCCCTTTTGATAAACTTTATCTATTAATTTTATTGCTGGTTTAATTTCTTTCCAAGTCATTGTTCCTGCCCATTTTATTGTTTTTTCAACACTATCTAAAATTGTTCCATTCCAATGTTTTTCCAAAGTTCTCCAACAACGCTCTATCGGATTGTATTTACTATGATACGGAGGATAATAAACCATATGAATCCGCAGGCCTGTTTCATCTGCAAATTCTGTCATTCTTTTGATAAACTGAGTTCTGTGACTACT
>QNAY01000316.1 GCA_003645605.1 Thermodesulfobacteriota bacterium | reverse complement strand
TTTTCTCCAGAAAGAACAGGGCATTCAGCATCCGTCTATTCTGGTAAAGGCCTCTGCCGGCGGCGGAGGTATGGGTATCGAAGAGGTCAGTCACCTCGATGCCTTCAGGAGAATCTACCGGCGGATTCAGGACTATGCCAAGCGTCAGTTCGGGGATGAGGTGGTCCTGATTGAACAGTGTCTCAGAGATTATCAGCACCTTGAAGTTCAGCTTTTGTGCAGTTCCTATGGTGAAGTAGTGCATTTCGGGACAAGAAACTGCACTATACAGAGTACAGGCAGACAGAAGAGGGTAGAAGTGGCTCCCGGATTTGATCCTGCTGTATGTGAGTATCCTTTTGATGCAAGGGCAGTCCTTGACCGGATCGTGAAGTATTCCGTACGGCTGGCAAAACATGTAGGTTATGACAACATAGGGACGTGGGAGTGGATAGTATGCAGAGATGGCAGCCCTTACCTTATGGAAGTCAATGCCCGTATACAGGTTGAAAACGAGATTTCAGCATGTATTTCAAGATTAAATGGGAGTAACAGGCCTCTCAGTTTGATTAGGGATTAGATAAGAGTGGCTCTTGGAGAGAGACTGGGTTTCAGTCAAAAAGACATATCTTTTGAAGGGACCAGCATAGAAATGAGGATTGTTGCTGAAGATACCAAAAGGGGTTTCGTACCATGGTGTGGTACCATTACACGCTTTGATTATCCGGATGAATGCTGGGCAAGGCTTTATTCGCATGTACCAAGAGATATGCCCTACAAGATTCCAACAGAATATGATCCTAACTTTGCCCTTGCTATTATCTGGGGAGAGGATACGCAACAGGCCAAGGAGAGGGCCAGGCAGTTTCAAAAAGGGACTGTCATAGAGGGTAAAGGGGTCAAAGAGGAAGGTATTATAACTAATATGGACTATCTCTATGACCGCATTGATGATGTGCTTCAATTTTGATTGTCGACAAAACATGAATGCGCATAGATCAGATACATATGGCGGATAGCGGCAAGTTACTCAGTCAACTCGCTGATCGGATCTTATATCTTATTGATATCAAGGGCAACAGTGAGTATGGCAATATTGGTGATCTTCTTGGACAGGTCCAGAGGCTTCGTCAGTCTCTTTTTGAAATAAAAGAGTCGGACCTTTTTGAGGAAATCGACCGCGTCGAGGACAGGGTCTCCTACCTTGAAGATAGAGTCGCTGAAAAGCTCAGTCCTGCAGAGATCGTAAACATCGTTCGGAGCCCCCAGCGATTTACGCTTATGGATATCCTGGAAAATGTGTACGATTCCTATACCGAGCTCGGCGGCGAGGGAGACTGTAATATTGATCCTGCGATAGTAGTCGCAAGGGCCAGCATATCCAGAAGAGTCAAAAACAGGCTTTATAGTCATCAGGTCATGGTCATTGGTCATGAAAAGGGTCGGGGAGAGGAATACAGGAATGCAGGATGTGCCAGGCCCTGGGGGAATAATAAGGCCCTGAAGTATATGAGGGTAGCTGAAACAGAAGGTATTCCCATACATTTCTATATTTTTACCCCAGGTTCATATCCCATTGAAGATTATCCGGGAGCTGCACAGCAGATAGCCCGCAATCTGTATGTAATGACAAAATTAAAGGTCCCAATGGTGTCGTTTATCTCTGAAGGGGGCTCCGGTGGCGCTGAGGCAATAGGGGCTTCAGGTCTCAGGCTTATGGGGTCAAGAGGTTATTACTCGGTCATTTCTCCTGAAGGTGCGGCTGCAATAGAAGGGAAAATAAGAGAGGGCGAAAAGCTCCCGAGAAAATTGTTGGAACACTGTGCTGCTCAGCTGAAGATAACTGCTGAAGACAACCTGAAACTTGGTACTATTGATCGTATTATACAAGAACCCCCACTTGGAGCCAGGCGGGATGATTTTCCCTTTTTTCGCAGACTTCGCTATGAAATGCTTCGTGCTACAGACGAAGTGGTATTGAAGACCAAAAATTTCAGGGCCTTCAGGGCTTATGCCTTGAAAAGGCAGGCAGAAGAGGGGAAAGACGTCCCGGAGGACTTTGATTTATTTATCAGTTGGAGTCTCACAGACCTTGAAAAGGAACGACTTCTTGAATTCAGGCTCAAGAAGTATATGGAGTTGGGCAAGGGGTATTTTCTTGAGAACAGAAATGTTTTGACCGAGGGGATCAGGAAGACAAAGATTTTTGCCAGCAAGACTTATTATGATCTAAGGTATGGCCTTCTGCGGCCGCACGGGCGAAATGTTCAGAAGGTAATAGAAGAGGTCTCAAGTGAAGGTTCAGTGTTTCTCCGAAAGGTCACTGAGCCCGTTAGGGCGGCCTATGACTTTGTTTTTCCTCAGCCGGAGCGCCCGGGTAAGGTCGTACGTTCCGAGGGGCCTGAGCATAAATCGATTTTTGCAGAAGAGTGGGAGTCTTACGTCAGCCCACTTGCCAACGAAGACTGTGCTGTTACATGCCCCAATGCTTCAAAATATGGATGTCTGGACCTGTGGGTTCCTGACCTCTATGGAGAATTTTGCGGAGTGTGCCCCAACTGCGGCCACCATTTTCCACTTGAGTATCAGTGGTATCTTGAGAATCTTTTTGATAAAAATTCGGTCCATGAATTCAACGATCACATAGCCTCATGCAATCCCCTTAGTTTTCAGGGTTATAACGCCCGCCTTAAGAGGGACATAAAGCGTACGGGTCGCAATTCCAGCATAATAACCTTTGATGCCGAGGTGTGGGGAATAAGACTGGTAGTAGCCATGCTTTTCAGCAACTTCAGGGGCGGGACGGTTGGAGTTGCTGAGGGAGAGAAGTTCGTAAGGGCATGCGATGTGGCCGGTACTACCCGAAGGCCCCTTTTGGCTTACATACACAGCACCGGTGGGATCCGTATTCATGAAGGGACACTTGGTGTAGTTCAGATGCC
>QNAY01000315.1 GCA_003645605.1 Thermodesulfobacteriota bacterium | reverse complement strand
TCTCCTTCTCCCTAAGCATATCATACCAAACAGACCAGAGCCCAGAAGCAAAACGCTTGCACGAATCGGAACAGTCTCAAGGTGCAGGCATGCCTTATCAATATAATCAGGCATTTTTTTCTTATAACCATGTTGCCTGTACATCCCCTCCTCCGAATTTACAAAACAACACCAAAATACTCTATAACAATACGATATGTAGGTCAAGAAAAAAAGTTCAACAGAAAATGGGGAAAATTGACACACATAAAAACTCTTTGTTATCATTCTCATGGCTGAATGCCTCTATAGAAAAAACCCTTGAGAAAGAAAATCTTTTTGATAGGTTACAGAACCACAGGTAAAAGAAAAGTGCAAAAATACCCTTGAGCTTTTTGCAAAATCTTGAATTTTGCAAAAAGCTCATAAGCAAATTGATTCTGAGCAATTAAGCCCGAATGAAATCGCCAGTCAGCCAGCGAAGGAGTTGAGATAAAAAATGCCGGGAAATACCTTTGGACAGTGCTTTCGCATAACCACTTGGGGCGAGTCTCATGGTCCTGCCCTGGGTGTAGTTATCGACGGGTGCCCACCAGGTCTTGTCCTGGATGAGGCGGTCATTCAAAAGACCCTGGACAAAAGGCGTCCGGGGAAGGGAGGGACTGCGGAAAGCCCGAGAAAGGAACCTGATCAGGTGAAAATCCTTTCAGGTATCTTTGAAGGGTATACCACAGGTACACCCATATTATTGATCATCAGAAACCAGGACGCCCAGAGCCGGGCATATGACCAGCTTAGGGACGTATTCAGACCTGGTCACGGCGACTACACTTACTGGAAAAAGTACGGAATTCGCGACCACAGGGGCGGAGGCAGGGCCTCGGGAAGAGAAACCGCAGCAAGGGTGGCTGCGGCTGCAGTAGCCCAGGTATTCTTAAATACAGTGGGTGTTTCGGTTATTGCTTATACCATTGCGCTGGGCAAAGTGAAGGCACAAAAACGTGATCTTGATGCAGGCAATCAAAACAGGCTCTTTTGCCCTGACCTTGAAGCAGCAGAAAAAATGGAAGAGCGCATAGCCGATGTGAGATCCAAAGGTGACTCAGTTGGAGGAATCGTAGAAGTATTAGCAACAGGAGTGCCTCCCGGCCTCGGAGAGCCGGTCTTTGACAAGCTTGATGCCGATCTGGCCAAGGGACTTATGTCCATCGGTGCGGTAAAGGGCGTAGAGATTGGTGCCGGCTTCCGGGCCGCGGAGCTATTGGGATCGGAGAACAATGACCCCTTAGCACCAGAGGGATTTTTGAGTAATAACTCCGGAGGCATACTGGCCGGCATCTCAAATGGTGATGACTTGGTTGTAAGGGCCGCTGTAAAACCGATTCCGTCTATATCTAAAGCACAAGACACCATAACAGTATCTGAGAAACCCGCTAAGCTCAAGGTGGGAGGGCGGCATGATTCCTCAGCCATTCCCCGGATAGTACCTGTATGCGAGGCCATGGTACGTCTGGTACTCACAGACCACATACTTAGAGCAAGGGCACTTACACCTGAGATCTTTGGTCCTGAGTTTTTCTAAGAAACCGTGAAACCTCAGATACATGCGGATATCGTCCCCGGCACCAGCCCTCTAACAGTCGGAATTGTAGGCGGGCTGGGACGCATGGGGGAATGGTTTGCCAAATTCTTAAAAAGCGCTGGATTTCCAGTACTCATCTCTGATTTACACACAGAACTCTCGTCTGAGGATCTGGCCAGAAAGTGCCGGGTCCTCATACTCTCCCTCCCCATGGAAGTGTTCCCGAAAGAAGTGGCCAAACTAGGTCCCCTGGTTCCGGAAAGCTCCTTTATGACAGACCTCTGTTCACTTAAGCAGTCACAGGTGGCATGCATGTTGGAACATACCCACTGTGAGATAGCAGGGACCCATCCGCTTTTCGGACCGGCTGAGGATTCCATTAAGGAAAAGAGGGTGGCACTATGTCCGGGGCGCGGCAAAAAGTGGTTTACCTGGTGGGAAGAACTTCTCCGGCAACACGGGGCCGTGACATCTGTCGTTTCGCCTGAAGAACACGACCGCAGCATGGCTTGGGCCCAGGCACTGAACCATTTCACACTTCTTTGTCTGGGAAAAACCCTGGATAAGCATGGAATGGACCTGCAGCGGATACTGGCGCTCGCGCCCCCAAGTTTTGAACAACAGATGAACATAGTAGCCAGACTCTATCATCAGGACCCTGAACTCTATGCAACCATTCAGATGTCTAATCCATATACGAACAGTGTCCTTGAGACATTCAGCCAATATGGAGAAAACCTGAGAAAAATAATCAGAGAAGGTGACCGCTCATCATTTATAGAATTCTTTGAGGAAGTTCAGGACCTGGGACGTTTAATCCTTTTATTAAAAAAAGATAAATAAACAACTAATGTCTGCCAGGGTGAAACCCCATGAGAATTCCCCCGTATCTGAAGGTGGTGCCAAAGGGCATTGTTCTGAATCTCCATGTTCAACCCAAATCCTCCCGTACGGCTTTTGCCGGCCTTCACGGTTCATCACTTAAGCTCAAGGTCCAGCCTCCCCCTGTGGATGGTGCGGCTAACAAGGCCTGCCAAAAATTTCTGACAAAACAATTTAATGTCTCTAAAACCTCGGTTGTGCTGAAATCAGGTGTCAATTCCAGGGAAAAGGCCTTTTTGATTGCAGGCATATCTTTAGATTACGCCTTAGCCCGACTCCCTAAGTAGTGTCTGAACGAAAAGGCCGTTCAGACACAATAAAGTATAAACTACTTTTGACTTGTCATGGAAGGATGCCTAAAATTCTTGTAAGCGTTCACGCCCATATTGTCATTTCGACCGAATTGTCATTTCGACCGAAGGGAGAAATCTTAAATGCCCATGACTGTGACATATTATGTGTATCTGCTCACGAATTGGAACAATAAAGT
>QNAY01000314.1 GCA_003645605.1 Thermodesulfobacteriota bacterium | reverse complement strand
GTTTTCGCAGATGACGCCCCGGGGCTGCATGCGCTTGTACTTTCCGCACAGGCACTCATAATCCTTTACCGGGCCAAATATCTTGTCACAGAAAAGTCCTTCCCGTTCCGGCTTAAAAGTCCGGTAATTAATGGTCTCCGGTTGCTTTACCTCTCCATTTGACCATCCGAGAATTTTCTCAGGAGAGGCCAGAGAAATCCTGACTGATTTAAAGCTCAAAGGATCTTTTGGCTTTGTAAAAAGGGAAAGAAGATCTTCCATTCAGTAAAACCCCCGTATCACTCCTGCAACTCTATATCCATACATAAACCCTGAAGCTCCTTCACCAAGACATTAAAGGACTCAGGAAGACCTGCCTCAAGAAAATTGTTGCCCTTGACGATCTTTTCATACATCCTGGATCTTCCGACTACATCGTCGGACTTGACTGTCAGGAACTCCTGAAGAGAGTAAGCCGCGCCGTAGGCCTCCATGGCCCACACCTCCATCTCACCCAATCGCTGGCCCCCAAACTGGGCCTTTCCTCCAAGGGGCTGCTGTGTGACCAAGGAATATGGACCGGTAGAGCGGGCATGTATCTTATCATCCACTAAATGGTGAAGTTTCAATACATACATGACCCCGACAGTGACCGGCTCGGCTATAGCCTTTCCCGTATAGCCATCGTAAAGAATCACCTCGCCAAGTTCTGATTGTCCTGATTCTACCAGGAGCTTGCGGATCTGCTCCTCATCTGCTCCGTCAAACACCGGAGTTGCAACCGGTACGCCCTGTTCAAGGCTCAAAGCAAGATTTCGCAACTGTTCGTCATCTATTCCGCTTATCAGCTCGTCTTTCGAATAAATATCGGCCATTCTTTTCTTGATCTTGTCGATCTTATAATCTTTTGCCAACTCAGCCAGTTGTGCCCCAAGATTTTTTGCAGCCCAACCTAGATGGATCTCCAAAAGCTGACCAACATTCATCCGTGAAGGTACGCCCAGGGGATTCAAAACAATATCAACCGGAGTGCCGTCTGCGAAATATGGCATATCCTCTATCGGCACGATAGTAGAAACCACACCTTTGTTGCCATGACGCCCGGCCATCTTGTAGCCTACGGCCAGCTTCCGCTTCATTGCCACGCAGACCCTGACCATCTTAATCACACCAGGCGGAAGATCATCCCCTTTCTTCAGCCGCTCAATTTTACCCTCAAAGTAGTTGGTTATTCGTTGGATTTCACCCTCATACCAGGATAGCACATCACTCGCTACAGGGATCAAGCCCCTGTGACCCTCCAGCATAAGATCTCTCAAACGATGGATAGGTATCTTCCGGAGTATATCACCTGTGATCTCATGCCCGGCCTCAAGATAGACCTTGCCCTTACTATCCATTATTGAAACCGATGCCTTCTGCCCTTTGAGATGACTCTCCAGCTTCTTAAGAGCAGTCCGACGAATTACATTGATCTCGTCCGCCTGATCCTTAAGTACACGCGCTATTTCAAAATCCTCAATAGCCTGAATTTGTTCATCCTTTTCCACACCTCTGCGGCAAAAAACCTTGGCCTCTGTCACTACACCATGGATTCCCGGTGGCACCCTGAGAGATGTATCCTTTACGTCTCCGGCTTTCTCACCAAAGATGGCCCGCAAGAGCTTCTCCTCGGGAGTAAGTTGGGTCTCTCCCTTTGGTGTAATCTTGCCTACAAGTACGTCTCCAGACTTAACCTCTGCCCCTATACGTATTATTCCGCTATCGTCCAGATCGCTGAGGGCGTCTTCCCCTACATTGGGTATGTCGCGGGTTATCTCCTCTTTACCCAACTTAGTGTCTCTGGCCTCCACCTCAAATTCCTCAATGTGTATCGATGTGTAAACATCCTCTTTGACCAGACGTTCACTCACGACCATTGCATCTTCGAAGTTGTAGCCCCGCCAAGGCATAAAAGCCACTACAACATTCTTGCCTAATGCCAGTTCTCCTTTGTCGGTAGATGGACCATCTACAAGCACATCTCCTTTTTTAAACTTTTGTCCGGGGAACACTATTGGTCTTTGATTAAGTGTTGTTCTCTGATTGGACTTCTGGTACTTGGTGAGCTTATGTATATCGACCTCCACCGGTAGTCCCTTGGACTCATCCTCATCGTAAACCACTACCAAGCGTGTAGCGTCGACGCCTTCTATCCATCCGTCCTTTTTTGCAACTACAGTCACGCCGGAATCCTTTGCCACTATTTTCTCCATTCCAGTACCCACGAGCGGAGCTTCTGAAACCAGCAAAGGAACTGCCTGCCGCTGCATATTGGAACCCATCAAGGCCCGGTTTGCATCATCATTTTCCAAAAAGGGTATAAGACCTGCAGAAACACTAACCAACTGGTTAGGGGCCACGTCTATGGCAGTAATCTCCTCTGCCGGGACGATAATGAACTCGCCCATTCTCCTGGCACCAACGTTATCATCAATAATATATCCGTCATCATCAAGACTGACTGTCGCCTGTGCGATAGTCTCCTTTTCATCTTCAGTAGCGGTCATATAGACCACTTTCCCTGTAGTTTTGCGGTCCTTAACCATACTGTAGGGAGTCTCCACAAAACCATACCTGTTTATGCTGGCAAAGGAACTCAAGGAAACTATCAGTCCGATATTTGGACCTTCAGGTGTTTCAATGGGACAAATCCTCCCATAATGAGTAGGATGTACATCTCGCACCTCAAACCCGGCCCTCTCCCTGGACAGACCACCCGGCCCCAAAGCAGATAACCTTCGCTTGTGGGTGATTTCTGCCAGTGCGTTGGTCTGGTCCATGAACTGGGAAAGCTGACTGGAGCAGAAGAACTCCTTGATGACAGAGCTTACAGGCTTAGGATTTACCAAATCATTAGGCATTAACGCCTCAACTTCCTGAAGGGTCATTCTCTCTTTAATAGCCCGCTCCATCCGGAC
>QNAY01000313.1 GCA_003645605.1 Thermodesulfobacteriota bacterium | reverse complement strand
TGGTCCTCAGGTAGGAGAGGTCAAAGGCACCGTGATGGGTGGGTCCGTCCTCGCCCACCAGGCCTCCTCTGTCAATTGCGAAAACCACAGGCTGATTGGTCAGACAGACATCATGGATGATTTGATCATAGGCCCTTTGGAGGAAGGTGGAGTAGATTGCCACCACTGGTCGAAACCCTTCCAGTGCCAGGCCTGCTGCAAAGGTTACGGCATGCTGTTCTGCAATTCCCACATCAAAGAATCTGTTCGGAATTTCTTTCGCAAAGGCGCTGAGTCCGGTGCCGGCCGGCATGGCCGCTGTGATTGCCACGATCCTTGAGTCTTCCTTAGCAAGGCGTACAAGTGTCTGGCTGAAGATGTTTGTATAGGAAGGCGGTTTGGGCCCTGATGAAGGCTTTGGCTTTCCGGTTGAGATCTCAAAGGGGCCAACGCCATGGAAGAGGTCAGGACGACGTTCCGCCGGAGGATAACCCTTACCTTTTTTGGTAAGCACATGGACCAGCACTGGTCCGGGTATAGTGCGTACGTTCTTAAGTGTGTCAACCAGGGATTCCAGATGGTGGCCCGGCAACGGACCTAAGTACTCAAATTGCAGGGACTCAAAGAGCATTCCCGGAGTTAGCAGCGCCTTTAAGGAGTCCTCACTACGCTTCAGCACTGCCCATATGTTTTCACCAACGCCCGAGCGTTTGAGAAAGGATTCAATTTCCTTCTTAAGTCTGGCTGCCGGACGGCTTGTAAGCTTTCTGCTCAGAAAAGCTGACAGTGCCCCGACGTTTGGAGAGATAGACATTTCATTGTCGTTTAATATGACGATAAGGTTTTTTCTCAGGTGGCCGGCATTGTTCAGTGCTTCAAAGGCTATACCGGCACCCATGGAACCGTCTCCAATTACTGCCACTACCTTGGAGTCCTTACCTTTAAGGTCCAGGGCAGTGGCCATTCCAAGAGAAGCTGAAATAGACGTGCTGCTATGGCCGGTATCAAGAACGTCGTAAGGGCTTTCACCGCGCTTAGGAAAGCCGCTTATCCCATCGTTCTGACGTAATGTATGGAAATTATCCATCCTTCCGGTAAGCAGTTTGTGCGCATATGCCTGATGCCCTACATCCCATATTATTCGGTCTTTCGGGGCATCGAAGACATAGTGCAGGGCTATAGTCAATTCTACTACCCCAAGGCTGGAGGCCAAATGTCCCCCGGTTCCAGCCACGGTTTCTACGATTTTGCGGCGGATTTCAGAAGCAAGCTGGATAAGTTCCTTGGGTTTGAGATTTTTTATGTCCTGGGGACCTGTTACAGATTTAAGCAGACCTGACATCGAATCTATGCTCCTTATTACTAGAGTGATCGGTTCAAGGTTCAGGGTTACCTTATTGGATTGTTAATTGTTAATTGCTTTATTCTCATGCCTTCTCCATTCCCGCCTGCCTCGCGCAGCTTGTGGCGAGTGGGCAGAAAGAACTCATGAATTAACGGTTCAAATTTTCGGTAAATTCCAGACATCTGAACCCTTGAACCTTTGAACCCGTGAACGGTTGCGGACTTTTCAACCTGGAACCGTGAACGCTGAACCGCTCAACCCAGGTATTATCTGTCTCTTTCTACTACATATCGGGCTATTGCCCGTAAAGGTTCAGCGCTATTATCAAAAAGTTCCAATTCGGAGAGGGCTTGGTTAAGAAGTTCTTGAGCCCTTCTTCTGGTCTCCTTAAGTCCAAAAAGAGCCGGATACGTAGCCTTTTGATTGCGATCATCCGAGCCTACCGGCTTTCCGAGAATCTTCCGGTCTCCTTCCACATCCAGAAGATCGTCTTTAATCTGAAAGGCAAGTCCCAGGGATTCGCCATATCTTTTTAGATGGTTTAGCTCCTCATCATTTCCCTCACCCAGTAACGCCCCGATCTCCACAGACGTCCCTATCAGTGCTCCGGTTTTGTGGCTGTGTATGAATGAAAGGGTTTCCGCATCCACCGGGCGTCCCTCCATTAATATATCCGCAGTTTGGCCTCCCACCATTCCGGAGACACCCGCAGCCTTCGCAAGAAGAAAAACTGTTTTACCGAGTAAGCTGGGAGATATGTTTTGTGTCAGCTCCGGCTTGCAAATGAGTTCAAAGGAATAGGTGAGAAGGCCATCACCTGCAAGAATGGCAACGGCCTCACCATAGACCTTATGGCAGGTGGGCCTGCCCCTCCTCAAATCATCATCGTCCATTGCAGGAAGATCATCATGAATTAAGGAATAAGTGTGGATGCATTCAAGGGCGCAGGCTGCGGGAAGAAGTGCTTCCTGGCCGCCACGTACTGCCTGGGCTCCAGCCAGAAGTAAAATCGGCCTTACCCTCTTCCCTCCGGACATCATACTGTATCTCATGGCCTCAGACACCGGACCTGAAAGGCCATACGGCTTGGGAAGCCACTGATCCAGGGCGGAGTTAATCAGGTCCTGTTGTTTTTTCAGATATGTACCGAGATCAAAGGTTTTCACTATCTCCTTCCCAGGCCCTTAACGTAGGTTCATCGTTTTCGTTTCGTGAAAGCTGCTGTATTCGCTTTTCAGCGTCATCCAAGCACTTGGCCAGGTATCTGGAAAGATTTATCCCATTTTCAAAGGTTTTCAGCGCCTCCTCTAGCGGGAGATCATTTTCTTCCAGTTGTTTTACTAACCTTTCAAGTTCTTTAAGGGCTTTCTCAAAATCCAACTTCTTATTCATATTTTTCCTCAAGCGTAACTATTCAGGTTAAAGGCTGAAGGATTTCAAGCATTTCGCAATGATCGAATGCCCTAAGTTTCGTCCCTAAAAGTCTTCAGTCTAAACACCTAATTTTGTGTGATCACGCATGATTTGTCCCTATTAGCCTTTTACCTTCAGTCTATCCACCTGAATAGTTATCCTCAAGCTTGATCAACAGGTCACTACATGTTACCTCATGCCTCATGAAAGTGCGAGAG
>QNAY01000312.1 GCA_003645605.1 Thermodesulfobacteriota bacterium | reverse complement strand
GGCTTAGACCGATTGACTCGGTGATGGCCAACAAGAATTGCTGGTTGGAGATATTCGACTTTTATTTTGCGCTCGCCCAACCGGACAGCATTTTGTGAAATAATGGGAGGATATAATCATGCCAACTCTCTCAATACCATACAGTGACGACCTTTTGATATCTACCGGCAAATCAAAAAAAGTACTTGAGCAGGAAATGCTCTTTTTACTGGCTGTCAAACTGTTTGAACTGGGCCGTCTTTCTGTTGGTAAAGCAGCAGAACTGTGCAACATGAATAAAATAAAATTCATGGACGAACTAGGCCGTATGGAGATACCTGTAATAAACCTTGATGATGACCAGATCCTGGAATGCGTGAAGCCATAGCTGTCGCAGACAGCGGCCCTCTTATCGGCATGACACGTATCGGCCAGCTTGAGCTTTTACCCCGCATGTTTTCTGAGATTATAGCTCCACCAGAAGTGTGGCGCGAAGTAACAATAGAAGGCCGGGGACTGCCCGGTGCATATTAGATAAGCCAGGTCAAATGGATAACAATCCAAACACCTTCATCTCAATTGGTGCAACCTTTAAACATTCTTGTGGATGCAGTAGAAGCACAGGCAATCGCTTTGGCCCAAACAACACCCGATTGCATCATCCTGCTGGATGATGCCCGGGCAAGAAAAATAGCCGCAAGATTAAACATAAAGCAAATCGGAACCATAGGATTGCTCCTGCGTGCCAAGCGAATGAGGTTGATTGAAAAAATCAAGCCACACATTGAGGCTTTCATCGAAAAGGGTATCTATGCCAGCATAATAACCGGCCTCCTGGGCCATCACCCCGACGCTGTGATGGCGGATGGAAACGGTCCCGGCAAAAGCCTGGTTTTATTGAGCTGATACCAACCTCGAATGGGCGGAAGCCACTGCCTGGGTGATAATCCCGTAGTCTTCTTCCTGAACCGTCCTGATGTCCATAAGCACCTGATCTTCTTCAATCCTTACGATCACAGGCGGTTCGTTTTTGCGGAGTTCAGACTCGATGCGCGCAGCAGAAAACGTCTTGTTTCCCGGAATGAGAGCTACGGCCACGGATTTGAGCTGCTGCAGCGGCAAAGCACCTCCTCCAACACGGGAAATAGTCTTTACTATATTTATCGATATGCCGGTAAGTTTCAAGGCCCTTAGTCGTCTTTGAAGTCGCCTGGCCCGGGATTTGAGGTCATCACGGGAAAGACACAGCATGTTGAGCGTAGGTATAACCTTAACCGCCCGCTCCGGATCTTGATAGAGTCTCAGGACCCCTTCCAGGGCCACAAGGGTGAGCTTGTCTATCCGGACCGCTCTGTTCAGAGGATTCTCTTTTATCCGGTCAACAAATTTCTTTTTCCCGACAATGATCCCCGCCTGTGGTCCACCTAAGAGTTTATCACCACTGAAACTCACCAGGTCTGCCCCGGCAATCAGCGATTCCTGGACCATGGGCTCATGAATTATTCCATATCTTGAGAAATTTATGAAATTACCGCTACCCAGGTCTTCAAATACAGGGACGCCGTGTCTCGCACCGAGTTCGGCCAGCTCTGAGACGGATGCGGCCTTTGTAAAACCCACCATCTGGAAGTTGCTCTGATGTACTTTGAGGAGAAGCGCTGTCTGCTCCCCTATGGCAGACTCATAGTCCCTCAAATGGGTGCGGTTTGTGGTCCCGACTTCCATGAGGATGGCCCCACTTTTAGCCATTACATCAGGGATGCGGAAGGAACCGCCTATTTCTACGAGTTCACCCCTGGAGACAATCACCTTTTTACCCTTGGCCAGGGTTTCCAGTGTGATAAAGACTGCGGCGGCATTATTGTTTACTACAAGGGCCGACTCCGCCCCTGTCAGATCACAGAGCAACTCTTCTACGTGGCTGTATCTGCTTCCCCTAACCCCCTTTTCCAGGTTATACTCCAAATTTGAATATCGACCTGCTATATCCAGCATGGAATGAAAAATCTCCTTGGGAAGCAGGGAGCGTCCGAGGTTTGTGTGTATCACTACGCCCGTGGCGTTGACCACCGGCCTTAAGGAGGGCCTTAGTAGTGATGTCAGGCGCATTTCGCTTTGTTTTTTTATGGTTTCATATTTTACTGATTCCGGGTCAGGTTCTTGTGAAGACAGAATATATGAGCGCAGGTTGTCAAGGACATCTCTGCAGGCAGTTACCCTGACCCTTCTGGGAGCTTCATTGGATAATGTCTGTATCAGTTCGTCAACCTTGGGGAGCTTTTTTAAAAATTTTTGTTGAGATTGAGAATAATCCATGTTGCGTCTCTCTTTAATTTGGGTGGACAAAACCCGGGATACCTGGCTCAGGGCCGGTATCGAGCATTATATAGAAAAGATTGAGCACTACATTCGTGTGCAGGTCCTCCAGGTTCGGGGCGTCCGCTTTGCCAGAAAAATGAAACCCGACGAGGTCATGAAGCGCGAAGCCAAATCCATTGTAAAGGCCCTGCCAAAGGGGGCTTTTACAGTTGCCCTGGACGTAAAGGGACAGATGCTGGATTCCCCCGGACTCGCCGGGATGCTGGCAGATCTGGAGACAAGAGGGGTTAGAGACCTGACCATGGTGATAGGTGGGGCCTCTGGGCTTGCACCGGAAATAATCAAGAGAGCAGATAAGAGGCTATCCCTCTCCCCAATGACTTTTACACACGACATGGCAAGACTCATCCTGGTAGAGCAGATCTACAGGGCCTGCACTATCAAGGCCGGCGAGCCCTATCATCATTGAAAGATGAACGTCCAACATCGAATGAAAAACAAATATCCAATACCGAACACACAACAGCTATTTCTATTTCTTCATCTTTTCCCATTCAAAATTCGATGTTGGACGTTCGATGTTGGATGTTCATCTTTTTCTTGGACCTTGGGCCTCTGAACCCGCGCCTAAAATTCATTCATGCCTCCACTACAGAGGTTACCTCG
>QNAY01000311.1 GCA_003645605.1 Thermodesulfobacteriota bacterium | reverse complement strand
TCATGTCAAGAAGGAACTTGGGGACGCTATAGCCTATTTGGAATCGGTCATTAAAAACGCCCCACAGGGAATCTGCCTCATAAATCCTTCTGGCGATATGCAGCACGCAAATCCGAGTTTTCTTTCCATTTTAGGCTGTACTCCTGATTACATCGCAGGTTATTCTCCAGAGAAGTTATTTCAAGATAAAACCGATTATGCCAATTTGAGTAATTTGCTGCTAACCAGAGGTCTTGCCAAGCTCACTGACATAGACCTCTTGCGTCGAGATGAAACCACCGTACCTGTCGATATCTTTTTACACTCTTTAAGAAACCCGGAAGGCGAAAATCAGGGCATGCTGGTGGTCCATGACCTAACGAATCAGAAAATCGCTATGGAAAAACTGATTCATATTGAGAAGCTGAGGGCATTAGGTTCCATGGCTGGTGGAATAGCCCATGACTTCAATAACTTCCTCACTACAATACTTGGCAATGCACAGCTCCTGGCCATGGGAATAAAGGACCAGGAAGCTTTGCACAAGATCAGAAACATAGAGACCGCTGTTAATGACGGGGCATTCACAGTCCGAAGATTGCAGACATTTACAGGTTTTCGTCAAAAACTTGAGGCTAAAAATCGAATCTCAAACATAATCGCAGTAATCAAGGATGCAATAGATTTGACAAAACCAAAGTGGAAAGATGAATGTGAAAAAAACGGGATTTTCATCAACACAAAGCTTGAGCTTCAAGACACAGGGCCTGTGTCAATGCATCCGTCGGAATTGCGAGAAATCTTGACAAACCTGATTTTTAACTCAGTAGATGCCATGCCCGAAGGTGGTACCATAACCATGCGATCCTGCGAAAAGGATTCCAATGTAGTACTACAAATTGAAGATAACGGAATCGGCATGTCTAAAGATAGTAAAAAAAGGGTCTTTGATCCTTACTTTACCACTAAGGATGTTGGTAGCTCCGGTCTGGGACTCAGCGTTTCATTCGGGCTCATAGTACAAGCAGGAGGTACCCTCACTGTTGACAGCAAGGAGGGTAAAGGCACCACTTTCACGATTTCTTTGCCCATTTCCGAAACGCAAGAGGCTAGCGAAGATCCAACTGCAGAAAGATCTGAAACGCAATCCCTGAAAATTCTTGCTGTTGATGACGAAAAGCAGATAGTGGATTTGTTGGCAACAATGCTTGAGGGCTTAGGACACAAGATAATCGGAGTAACAGATGGACAACAGGCACTGGACTATCTGGATAAAGAAAATTTTGATCTGGTAATTACAGACCTGGGTATGCCGGTGATAAGTGGCTGGGATGTTGCGGCAAAGGCAAAAAATAAAAAAGCCGGTCTGCCGGTTGTCTTGGTTACCGGATGGGGCGCAGAGTACGAGTCAAAAGACCTGACTGAAGCAGGCATTGATGCCATTTTAAACAAACCCTTCAGGCTTGATGAGCTTACAAAGATCATCTTGGAACAATGTCCAGAAAAAAAATAGGCATGTGACAATGTCTGACATCCACATAGGCACCAGCGGCTGGAATTATGAAAGCTTTGTTAAAAGACTCTATCCTCCCGGGACACCCAAAAAAAAATATCTTGAGACCTACTCAACCAAACTCCTCACTGTAGAGCTGAACGCATCCTTCTATCGCTCTTTTCCCCAAAGCACATGGGAGGGCTGGTACAGGCGTACTCCACCCGATTTCTTATGGGCAGTTAAGGCACCACGTTTTTTTACACATATCAGACGACTGGATGTTTCACAGGATTCCATCGACAGATTCTGGAACGATATAAAGCCACTCAAAGACAAGATGGGCGCGGCACTATTTCAACTCCCCCCGTCTCTAAAGTTCGACAGAGATCTTCTTACAAAATTTCTGGCAATGCAACCGTCGGATACAAGGATCTCGCTGGAGGCCAGGCATCCATCCTGGCACGGGCCTCAGGTCTGGGATATATTGAGTAAGCGGAATGTGGCCTGGGTAGTTAGTGACACTGCCGGTCGCCACCCCATGAGTCTGGAGATTACAGCAGACTTTGCCTATGTGCGTCTGCACGGCGCCCACGAACTGTATCACGGCCTCTATGGAGAAGAAATACTCAGCAAGTGGCTGAGCACAATCAGGGAATGGGGTATTGAAACTTTTATATATTTCGATAATACTGACGATGGAAGCGCTGCAATAGACGCTTTATTGTTGCAAAAAATGCTGGAGGAAAACATAACGTGCTTAAGGTAATATCTACCACACTATTTTTCATATTTGTCTTTGCCTTTGTTTCAGAAAGCTTTATTGATATCGCGGACGCAAGGGCCAGGGGCGGCGGACGATCCTTTGGCGGAAGCCGTTCATATTCCAGGCCCATGAAGACCAGTCCTACCAGACAAACCACGGCCCCCAGATCCAGAACAAGCTCGACCCAAAGAGGCTCCAGCAGTTTTATGCGAGGTCTTGGCGGAGGCCTGCTTGGAGGTTTTCTCGGCAGCATGCTTTTTGGCGGCATGGGCCACGCAATGGGGGGTGGTGTTGGCGGAAGCGGAATCGGCCTTTTTGAAATCATACTGATTGGCGGTCTGCTATACTTCCTTTACAAACGCTTTATGCGCCCAAAAGCTTCCTCAATGTCTCATAGTTCTCCGGGATCATTCGGATCTGGCGGGACTCATTCCCGTCAGACACATCCTGTTCCTCCGCCCCTAAGTCGGCATGTAGGACCTATGCCGGGAGGCTCGCCGGTCGGGATAGATGCCCCGCCGCCTGACACTGTATCAGAGGCTCTCAACATGATACGGATGTCAGACCGGAGCTTTGACGAGGAAAAATTCAAGGAGTTTGCCCAAGACGTATTCTTCAAGGTGCAGGCCGGCTGGATGCGCCGTGATATCTCCACGATAGAACACCTTTTGGGGCCTGAGTTGTCAGCAGAGTATATGAAACATTTTCAGGAGATGAAACAAAAAGGCC
>QNAY01000310.1 GCA_003645605.1 Thermodesulfobacteriota bacterium | reverse complement strand
TCCTTAAAAATACTTTCTAAATTAGCCATCCCGGAGGAATATGCTACGCCCCAGAGAAATAGGTTTCGCATTTCACGAGGTGAACATTCAACAGGGCAGACAGACTTACACAGACAAATACCAGCAATTCTCATTATGGTTTTTTGTTTAGATTCCAGCGAGATATAAGATGTCACTCCCTTTGCTCAAAAAACCACGATCTTGTAAAATCATCCAAAAGCGCCGTTTTTCTTTGATTTGTAATTTTTGTATAAAGTCTCACGATTTTTCAGTAGAGCTATAATCTGTTGAAATCACTGATATATTCGCGCTATTTCCATAATTAGAATTGCTGAACAAATACAGACGTTTTACCCGCCGACATGGCAAAAAGTGGCTGTCGGGTGGCGAAATGCCCCGGCCAAAAATGGTCAGGCTTCTTCAATCTGAGCGGTCTTCAAGGAAAACAATATGCCCTCTGAACGTGAATTGCCCAAAAAGTGTCAGGAGTGCGCGAAGTCATCAGGAATAATCATACATCGCGAATGCAATATCTGTCAGAAGTTGGAATTTAACGAGGGGATTTTATGCGATTTGAACCGGGTCGTGCAGAATCAATCCAACTTTACATGCCATGTCTTCCGGCCCATACTAACACTGGCAGGCACTTCAGTAAGCTCTGCCTCGAATGTATCTGCCGCCCACAAGGGCCGTGCTCATAGGCAATCCGACCTTCAACTGTGCGGTTAGAAATATCCCCCTTTCTATGCCGCCAGTTTAAATTCAAGTTCCCCGTTTTCAAACCACCTTTCAACCTTTTTCAACGCACAGGATGATGTCCATAGAAATTCTGCGACAGCTTGTCGCAGTTTTTCATGCCCCATAAATTGCGAGAAAAAAACCGTATCATTCAACCGCAAACGTTTTTCTTAAAAGTCTGTCCAAGATATTCGTCTTTGTCTCTTCAATCTCATGCCCTATGAGGTTAGTGGCAGCCGCACATACTTTTGCACACAAATTTACAATTACCAATCAATAGCTTAAGGATCAAGATATTCTCTTTTTGCCAAGCCCAGCCTCATCTGTTTACTTTCTTATTCCAGGGGATTATAAAGAAATCGCTAGAGATGAGGTTACTTCTACCTGTGGTCTCACTGGTCCTGGGATGGCCTGCCGTATCTCAATAAAAATGGTGCTTATGGCCAAGAAAAGGGGGTATACATGGAGAAAATCATGTCTGACTCTGACTTGACGTTAGACATCACACATCCGGATAAAAAATCATGTTCATCATGTCAGAAAAGTTCCCGCTGTAGGCGGCTAATCCAATGAAGTGTCCATTCTGCAGTTCTTCAGAGAGTAAAGTTGTGGACTCTAGGTCCAGCCAGGACAGCAGGGCCATCCGTCGACGCAGGGAATGCCTGTCTTGTCATGAGCGTTTTACTACCTATGAGAGGATTGAAGAATTTCATCCCATGGTAGTCAAAAAGGATGGAAGACGTGAATCCTTTGACCGGAATAAAATTGTTGAGGGGATAGTAAAGGCCTGTGAAAAGAGGCCTGTGAGTATGGATGAAGTGGATGCCTTTGTCAGCGATCTTGAGAAAGAAATTCAGGATAGTGGAGAAAGGGAGTTAGAGAGCACATTCTTAGGGGAACGTGTTATGTCCAAATTGAGGACATGGGACGATGTGGCTTACGTGCGCTTTGCCTCCGTATACAAGCAGTTTAAAGACCTCAATGAGTTTATGGATCAACTGCAAGAACTCTTGAAAGAGAAATAGTGATAAACCCTCAATACCTTTTGGAGAAATAATAGCCGATGACCATTGAAGAAGTTTATCAAGATTTTGATATGGTTCCATTGACGCCGGATGACCCCAAGTTGCACAGGGATCTGTTCGGGGAATTTCTAAAGGAAATGAGCAGGGCCATCTCCCTTCAAGGGCGTAAGAACAAAAAATATCTGCTTCCCGAGCATAAGGGCGCGGGCAAATCAACCTTTCTGAATCTTTTGGCCGACGACAAAGACATCCGGACCAATTTCCTGGTGGTTCATTACTCAATCAATGCAATAGGCAATCCATATGATTTCACTCACTGTGATTTCCTCTACTCCCTTGCTCTCAAAGTTGCTGAGGCCGCCATTGAAGAAAAGGTTAAGATCAACAAACGTATGTTGGATCAGATCAAACGGATGGTCGGCATTATTCAGGAACACATCCAGGAGGAATCCACTGAGGAACATAGAGAAAGCGCAAAGGGCGGCGCCAAGATAGAGTTAAGGCTGCCCCAAATTCCCATGATACCCGAGTGGCTCAGGGCCAAGGTCTATGGGGCGCTTCAACTCAGCTCTGAAAGCCGTAAAAAAATCCGGGAATTTTACAGGATAAGACCACAGGAGCTGATGAATAATATCAATGACTTCCTTACTGATATTGCCCATGCAGCCGGGAAGCGGCTACTTTTCCTCGTTGATGATATGGATAAAATTCCACTGAAAGAGTCCTTTGAGCTCTTTGAGACTAATCGCAAATTTCTGGAAAAGCCTCAGGCAAATATCCTTTACACAGTAAATATAGCCCTTACCAGTTCGAGCCGCTATGCCCGTATCAGCACCATAGGAGAAAACAGGTATTTTCCATCCCTTAAAATAAGGCCTAACCCCTCCCGTCCTGATCCTGATGACCGGAAAATAACGAAAAATCGTCAGAACCTGGAGAAGTTGCTGGAATGCTGGTGCCTGGGGGAGTTTATTCAGCCGGAAGCCGTCTCGATGGTCATCGAGATGGGAGGCGGCAACACGGAGCAGGAACGAATACCAGTTGAATCAGGAGCATATTGAGTTGCTTGGCAAGGTTCAGGATAATTCGCTCTGGATATTTCATATAAGCGCAAGCGAGTTTTGTGACGCAGTTCTGAAGGCTCTTTTGAGCCTTCAGAGGGCAAGCTGTGATCGTCTTTTCTCAGCTATGGGTAGTACTGCCATAGCCGAG
>QNAY01000309.1 GCA_003645605.1 Thermodesulfobacteriota bacterium | reverse complement strand
TAGTGTCTGAACGAAAACTAACCAAAACTGTCATTTCGAGCAAAGCGAGAAATCTTATCGTACTGAAAATACAGGCATTAAAGATTTCTCCCTACGGTCGAAATGACAAAAAGAGGGGTTTTCATTCAGGCACTAATTACTTATTAAATGGTCGAATCCCGGATTTTGTAGTCCAAGCCATTAAAATAATCCCAGGGAACGTATTCATTTGACAAGGAGGTCCAATGAGAAAGGTTCTAATTATTATCAGTATTGATGACGGCGAAAGCATTTACAATGCGATGAGGCTGGCAAATCTCGGCGTCAAAAAAGGTGATGAAATCAGTGTATTCATGCTCGGGAAAGGCGTCCTTTTTGAAAAGAGCGGAAGCAAATATTTTGACGTGATGGGGCAAGTCAACATGTTCGAGGGAGATTTTTATGTCTGAGGCGTCTGCGCGAAATCCCACGGTCTGGAGGGATCAAGCACTTGCCCAATCGGATGGATGGATGACCTCTACGAGCTTTCCATGGAGGCGGATAAAGTCTTAACCTTTTGAATGGAAATTCTCCTTCATACCTGCTGCGGGCCATGCACCCTGTACCCGGTCAAAGAGCTCCAAAAAGAGGGAATTAAGTCCCTTGTCTATTTCTACAATCCCAATATCCACCCCTTCAAGGAGTATGAACGCAGGGTCGAGGCTCTGGAAATGGCTGCGGAAAAGTTTAAATTCCCTGTGCTTTGGGATCAATCCGGATATGGGCTTAGAAACTGGCTGAACAAAATAGGGACAAGGCAGGACCCGGATGAGCGCTGTCCAGTGTGTTATCGTATTCGTCTTGAAGCTACTGCCCAAAAGACCGCAGAACTTGGCCTACCCGCCTTCAGCACGACCCTCCTCTACAGCTGTTACCAGAGACATGATCTTATCCGTGATATTGGGAAAGAACTTGCTTCTGCTTACGGGATAGAATTCTATTACCAAGACTTTCGTAATGGATGGGTAGAGGGTATAGAGATCTCAAAGGAACTCGGGCTATACAGGCAACCATATTGCGGCTGTATTTATAGCGAGGAAGAGCGCTACAGCAAGAGGGCAAAGAGATTGCAGAAAAAAATGAACATCGAACGTCCAACATCGAACAGGAGAAAATGAAGAAACAGAAGTATGACCTGGGAAAATGGCATGCACATCTGCCTTAAATTTGTTCGACGTTGGACGTTCGATGTTCGTCTTTTAACATGAACCTTTGAACCCTTACAAAGAGGTGTAACCAATAATGAACCTTCTGCCTGAGTTCGGTAAACTGCTGCTGATCTTAGGGATACTGTTTGTGGTAATAGGACTGTTTCTGATGTTAGGCCCCAAGATTCCGCTTCTGGGCAAGCTGCCGGGAGATTTCATGGTCAGGCGAGGCAACTTCACCCTTTATTTTCCCCTGGCCACTTCTATACTCCTGAGCATAGTCCTTACCCTGATATTTTTCATATTCCGTAAATGATTCCGCTGAAAATACCCCATCTGCTGCGTTGCTTCGATTTCCTCGTCACTGCGACGTACGCTACGTACGCCTCATTCCTCGGAAATCTCGCGCCTTGCATCTGGAGCATTTTGAGCGGAATCATATTCCAGGACTTTTTGCGGTGTAATCGCAAATGACCCGCCGTGACTTTCTGAAAAAAGCAGGCATTTGGGCCTGTGGTCTGGGGCTCATCTATCCTGTTTATGCCTTTGTGGCAAAGAAACGATTTCGTCCGCCCATAGAAGTCCGTTTGAGACGCAAACTAAAGCAAGGAGAATTTTTACTTGAGCCCCAGTTTGCCTTTTTCGAAACCGATCAGAGGCCTTTGGCCGTATCCCGCACTTGCACCCATTTGGGCTGTATTGTCAATTATCAAGAGACAGACAAAGAATTTCTCTGTCCATGTCACCAGAGTCGTTTCACCTGGGATGGTAAATACCTGTCAGGCCCGGCCGAGAGAGATCTTCCCAGGCTCCATGTCAAAGTACTGGAAGGCGAAGAAGGCTATATTGTCCAGATACCCAGGGGGATATTATGAAATTGAATGACCGGTACAATTTCCGGATAATCGCCCATCCTATAATCCCTCGGTCTTATATCCCACAGGCAATATCAGCAAAGGTTCATGGTTCGGGGGAATATTGACAACCCGTCTTACTTTATCGTCGTCAAAGGCCCCGACTATACCAGCCCCCAGACCCATTGCTTCCGACTGGAGCAAGATGTTTTGCCCTATATGACCGGCCTCAATAATGGCGTATCTTACACCCCTATTGCCATATTTCCCGGTGATCCGGTCATATTCCGAAGTAATCAGAATATTTAAAGGGGCAGCGGCCATCCACGTCTGGGACAAAGCCGCGCTGGCCACTTTATTTCTCAGATCTCCTTCAGATACAAGCGAAACAGCATGACCCTTCGGGTCGTAATGATAGGCTCCGCTTTTCAGTCCTTTTACACAATTCTCCCCGACAACAGCATAAATATCCATGGGATACAGTGCCCCGCCTGAAGGAGCAGCCCTCTTAAAACCCCTGTCCTCCGTGATACCCTGGGCCGCCCAGAAGAGTTGTGAGCATTGTTCCAATGAAAGAGGCTCTGTAGTGAAAGACCTGATGGTTCTGCGT
Organism: Thermodesulfobacteriota bacterium; assembly: GCA_003645605.1. Classification (GTDB taxonomy): domain Bacteria; phylum Desulfobacterota; class Dissulfuribacteria; order Dissulfuribacterales; family UBA3076; genus UBA3076. The sequence goes on along the minus strand of QNAY01000309.1, from coordinate 356 downwards.
TGCTTAATGGCGGTTTCTAAAGAAACATCCCCGTGAGTTTTCGGCTTTGGTAGTTTCATACGCTTCCTCTCCTGAACATTTCCATTTAACTTTCGAGCCCTGGCTTTTTCTACGAAAAAAAACGCACTAGAAAAAATTGACAGAAATAAACCGGCAAATCCTTTTAAGAAATCTCTTCGTCTCATATAGACAGTCATATCACATCTTGGCATTCTTCGTTTATCGGTTTACATTTTTTTTAAGAACCTCACCCAATCGTCATTTCCGCGAAGGCGGGAATCCAGTGACTGGTACCCAGCCTTATTGAGAAGTTACGATTCATGCTGGAAATTGCTGAAAAAACTTTGCGTCTTTGC
>QNAY01000308.1 GCA_003645605.1 Thermodesulfobacteriota bacterium | reverse complement strand
CGCCAAGGGCAGGACTCAACCAGTCCGGCACTCCTACCCTTTTCCAAAACCTGGGCAAGAAAAAAATTGCTCCCATAAGCACCAGGCTTATGAGACCAGCGATAAGCCCCAGAAAAAAATAAAGGAGCAGCTCAGCCGGATGTGCCATAAAGAAATCGGGGATCTCAAATATCTGCGCCCCTTGCCAAAACGCCCTGGCAACCATCGTACCTGTGACAGCAGATATTACTATGTTGCTGAGAGAGGCGATTTCAAGGTCGAAAAGCAGCACCTCCACTGCAAACAGAGTTCCAGCCATAGGGGCCTGAAAGGTAGCAGCAATGCCTGCTGCAGCCCCACAGGCAACTGCGAGCCTCCTTGAATCCCGGCCCAAATTCAAAATCTGGGTAAGTGAAGAACCAATGGAAGACCCAATCTGGACCACAGGACCTTCCCGCCCGACCGAGGCCCCTGCTGAGATAAGCCCTGCCGTAACAAAGGTCTTTATCAGAGTAACACGATGCCTTATTCGGCCGCCCCTGAGAGCTAGGGCCTCCATTACTTCCGGCACACCAGGTCCTCTGACCTCGGGTGCCCAAAAAGTAATTATGGGTCCTATCAGCAGGCCCATACCGGCTGGGATAAGAATCTTCCACCACCAACCGGCATGTTGGAGCTGTTCTACAAAGTTAGTGCCAACAGGCCACAGAACCTCTTGACCATAGGATATCAGCCCCCTGAATATTACCACTCCCAGGCCGGCTAGCGCCCCAATGGCTAGCGCCAATAAGAGCGGACCTATATATTCCTTTAGAGTTTGTATGGATCTATTAAGCATTTACCACATAATAGCATATATGATTCCAGTAAAAAAAGTCTATTTTGAGCCGCCATCCTGAAATAGCTATATAAGTTTCGTATACGTAACTTATATATTACGAATATGTTTATATTATAGCTTTAGATCGACTCCGATTTTTTTTTGCAGGGTAAGGTTTTGAGATGAGCTTCCTTTTCAGGGTTGACTCCACGGCCACAGTGGACATAGAATCGAATTAGTAGAGAAAGATCGATCTCGCAATAGTATTTCTATCTGGTGGCTTCCTTTCATGGATATTTGATACTATAATTGGGCTTGTGGAGGTAGCCCTTATAGCCCGGTAGTAATAGTCTCTTGTGCCCATTCAAGGGCCGCCCTCACCCTTGGAGCTACCAAAGAAAGTGCCTCTTCATACGATACCCAGCGATACTCATCGTGTTCCGGTCTCCCAATATCCGGATTTACCGGAAGGCTCACACGAGACTCGCTGGTCTCTGCTATATAATAACGGGCCACCTTGCCACGGCCATAAGGTCCCGTCTCCCTGTAATCGTATCCCCAGCGAAAATTGAGGTCATTCAAGGTAGTCTCCTCCTCCACCTCCCTCTTGGCGGCTTCAACAGGAGACTCACCCGGTTCCACAATCCCTTTTGGAAAATCCCAATAACCAAAGGCCCTGAGCAATAAATATTTCAACCGAACACCATTCATCCTGACCAATATTACCCCTGCGGAAAGGATCTTTTTCTTTGTCACATTGCTCTCCACAAAATTCTTCATTCTTAATTCTTCATTCCTCATTACTCGGTCCCTATAAAAAACGGTCGAAAATCAGACTCATCCCGTTCAATTGCATGATTTATCTCTTTCAAGAGCCTTGACCTGTCCTGGGGCAGGTGGCCGTAAAGGTTGATGTAGTTCGTATAGTGATCACTGGTAAGGAAAGTTTTAGCTGTCAGGCCTTCGAGGAAAATTCTTGTTTCCCTTAAAACACCGTGAGGAGTCAGCATCTTAAAACGCCCTGCCAAGACATCATCCAAAATAGGTGTATTTATCTTTGGCACAAAGGTGCGCAACCGGACAAAGTCGGGGACAATTTCATTGATCACCCTGGCAGTCTCTTTTGCATGCTCGTGTGTTCTTTCCCGGCCTCCGATCCCCAAGATAACATACAGGCTTAATTCGATCCCGGCGGCCATTAGCCACTTACCCGCTTCGATCTGCTCCTGGGCATGGGTTCCCTTGCGAATATGTTTCAATATGACATCATCACCTGATTCGAGGCCCACATGAACGCGCCCAAGGCCCGATTTGGCCAACTCTCCAAGTTTATCCGGTCCTTTCCTATGGATAAATTGAGAAGACCCGTAGACAGTAATCCGCTCAAGACGTGGAAAAGTTGTCCTGGCAAAACGACACACATCAGCCAGATTTTTTGTGTTCATAGCTATTGTGTTTCCAGCAGGAAGAAACATGGTGCGCACGTGAGGGCCGTAGATCTTTTTTGCTTCCACCATGTCTTGCTTAATATCCGCTACCGGCCTGACGCGGTATTTAGGGCCGTTTTTATAGACCATGCAAAAAGTGCATCGGTTATGAGGACATCCTATAGTGGCCTGGATTAACAACGAGTCTGCTTCGCTGGGAGGCCGGTATATGGGACCTTCATAGTGCATGGAGTGCCTTACCACAATAATAACTCAAATTAGGTTATCATAAAACACACATCGTTCGTTGCAAGGTGAAAACAGCCCTGGAAGATTTCCATTCTTGCATTAGAGCTGTCTTTTCCTGATTTCAATAAATGCTATTGCTTTTCAATTAAGTGTTGCACCATCTGAGCATACACTTTATTCTGTCTTTGTGGAAAACTTGCAATGCAAGGACAAACAGAAAACCCCAATTTTAGCTAGAAAGGATGGAAGCATGTTCGTGAGCGAAAAAGAGAAAACAGAATTTTCCAATTTTCTTGAAAGCTGGACAAATGACCCACAAAATAATAAGGGCGTCTTTTTCAAACTCAGAGACAATCTCATGGAAAAGGAGGATGCGATCCTGTCCTTTAATTCGCGCCCCGGTGTTACTTATTCTTTCAGGGCGAGCTTAGACAAACACGGCGAGAACAGACTTTTTGTTATGGCTGATATCATAGATGATGACCCTGAAGACCGTTGGCTTTCAGTATGTTTTTATGGGG
>QNAY01000307.1 GCA_003645605.1 Thermodesulfobacteriota bacterium | reverse complement strand
GAAACGGAATCAAAAGGATTCCGAAGGGAGAGCTGTTTTCAATGGAGGCCATTTATTGCGAATAATTCGCAATAAGGTGATCTAATCGCCGAATTGACTAATTTTCCAGCTTCCTATATTGCCGGAGGCCTCATCGGCCCGGTCTGGGAGTATAAAAAACCGGTACAGCGCAAATGCCTCATTTATCAGGTCCCTTGACAACATGAACCGCAATCGTAAGAAATACAAAGAGTTAGTTGTTATTAATGGGGATGTTGCTGCTCCTATGAAAAAAACCGTATAGCAAAAAATATGCCAGATGCCGGTTTTTACAGGAACTATTTTTCGAAAACTTGAGGATATAATCTGGAATTTCTTTTTTTAATAATTCCGCCGAACACTTCATTAGATTTTACGGACAATGGAATCATTTGCATAAGTTCCAGTGGAAAATTTTAATCCGGCTATTATTATCCGTAATACTGAGATTATCCCGTTTATGCATACAAATTTTCGTAAAAAGACAATAGCCGCCATTGATCTTGGCTCTCAGACCTTCAGGCTGGCTGTGGTACGGATTGTGGATAATAGACCACAAGTCCTTGCATCCCAACTTAAAAATGTGAGGTTGGGCCAAGGTCTTGCCGCTAATGGAAGATTGACTGAAAATGCCATAAAAAGGGGAGTTAAAACGCTTCGAAATTTCCGCAATGTCCTTGATAAATTCAGAGTCTCTGATGAAATAGTCTGTGGTACGGCTGCCATGAGAAACGCTGCAAATGCTGGAGAGTTCTTGGACCTGGCAGAGGCGGAAGGATTTAATATAAAAATATTATCAGGAAACGAAGAAGCCTTCATGTCGGTCATGGGCTTGCGCACCACATTACCTGCCATAAGCGCTCCCTTTTTGGTTGTGGATGTTGGTGGAGGAAGTAGTGAAGTTGTTTTGGCTGTGAACAGCAATATATTATTTAACCGGAGCCTTAATATTGGGGCAGTTAATCTTACAGAGAAATTTATCAGGACAGATCCCCCGCTTCCCGGAGAGCTTGAAAAACTCGGATTTCATATCAGGCAAAAGCTATCGGATTTATCTGCTAAACTTCCCCAATCTCCCAAAAATGTAATAGGAGTTGGTGGAACTGCTACTACATTGGCGGCCATGGCACTGGGCATGGAAAAGTATGACCCTCGACGGATAAGAGGATATGCCCTCGGGTCTCAAGAGCTTGATAAATTGTGGAACTTTCTAACGGGCATGAAAATTCATGCGAGAAGAAGTATATCCGGGCTTGAATCAAAACGAGCAGATATTATCTTAGCAGGAATAGCAATATTTCGAGAAATATTACATATAACTGAATTCAAGGGATTGACTGTTAGCGATGGGGGGCTTTTACTTGGCCTTTTAACAAGTCTAATTAAAAAGGAGTCTGATAACCATGCTGAACCACCCAATACTAGGGGCCTATACCTTTGATGATCTGTTGTTGCTACCGGCTTTTTCCAGCGTTCTGCCGACAGAGGTAGATATTTCCACTCAGCTCACACCTGAAATTCGTCTTAATATTCCCATGATGAGTGCAGCCATGGACACGGTCACTGAGGCCCCAACTGCCATTAGTATGGCAAGAGAGGGTGGTATCGGCATCATCCACAAGAATATGCCTGTTGAGATCCAGGTAAGGGAGATTGAGAGGGTCAAAAAGTCTGAAAGCGGCATGATCGTGGCCCCGGTGACGGTCTCCCCGGATCAGCGTATATGGGATGTACAACAGATAATGCGTGAGTATAGAATATCAGGCGTGCCGGTATTGGAAGGAGAAAAACTGAAGGGTATTGTCACAAACCGGGATCTGCGATTCGAAACAAATTGGGATCTCAAAGTCAGCGAGGTGATGACAAGTGAAAACCTGGTTACAGCCCCTGTCGGGATCACTCTTGAAGAATCAAAGGCCATCTTACACAAGCACCGTATTGAAAAACTCTTGGTAGTGGACGACGAGGGAAATCTCAAGGGCCTGATCACGATCAAAGATATAGAAAAGATCAAGAAATATCCAATGTCCTGCAAGGATGACATCGGTCGCCTTAGGGTTGGAGCTTCAGTAGGTGTGGGTGAAAACTGTCTGGCACATGTGGAGGCATTAATTAAGGCTGGTGCGGATGTGCTAGTTATAGACTCGGCCCACGGACACTCCAAAAACGTGATCAACGCGGTATCTGAAATCAAAAAGACCTTTCACAATGTCCAGATAATTGCGGGAAATATTGCCACCGCAGAGGCTGCTGAGGCCTTGTTTAAGGCCGGCTCCGACGCCGTAAAAGTCGGGGTGGGACCGGGTTCCATCTGCACTACCCGGGTTATTGCAGGTGTAGGCGTACCACAACTGACTGCCATCCACAACTGTGCCGCCGTGGCACAAAAAAACGGGAAAACCGTCATAGCTGACGGAGGTATTAAATTTTCCGGTGACTTAACAAAGGCCATAGGGGCCGGAGCCCATTGCATCATGATAGGAAGTCTGCTCGCCGGCACAGATGAAAGTCCGGGTGATTTGGAACTTTATCAGGGACGACGATACAAGGTATATCGCGGCATGGGCTCGCTGGGGGCCATGAAAGATGGCAGCAAGGACCGATATTTCCAGGAAAGTGTCAGAACAGAGGCAAAGCTGGTTCCTGAAGGAATTGAAGGCAGAGTACCATATAGGGGTCCGCTTTCCGCCACTATTTACCAGCTCATCGGAGGGTTGAAGGCCGGCATGGGGTATATCGGCTGCAAAACCATAGAGGAACTTAGGCAAAATGCCCGCTTTGTGCGCATAACTCCGGCAGGTCTAAAAGAAAGCCATGTCCATGACGTTATAATAACCAAAGAGTCACCAAACTATTGGATTGAACACTAAGGAACGGGAGATAAATAAGTTGAACAAAAATTAACAGGATTTTTTGTTGTATTCAAGGCGCGAGGAGCGAGCATAACGGGTTATGTGATCGACGAGCAACGAAGAAGACGGCAAAAAAG
>QNAY01000306.1 GCA_003645605.1 Thermodesulfobacteriota bacterium | reverse complement strand
TTAGGTAATGCATCTACATCTTTGTGTTTTCCCCAATTTCAAGTATCTAATTTCAAATTTCACTGCCAAAATACAGGATGAACAAAGTGTAAACTACTTTTGGCCTGCCATGAAGGATGCCCATAAACTCAGCATTTATTTCAAATCAGTTCATCAAATAACCCTTAAGCCGAATATCTTCCACTTTAAGCGGTGCAAGCTCATGATTTAGACACCTGACTATTGGTTGTTTGTATTGCACCAGAAAATTTTCTTGAATATCTGAGCTTATATCGATTCCCTTTAGTTCCCTGTAGATTGTGTCTCTGACCCAGGCCTCTTTTTTCCGAATTGCGTGCTTTGTCTTGGCATCAGAGACAAGGAGTTTAACTTGTAATTTAAAAAAGATCATTTCCTTGTCTCGTTGCGCCGGGATAAGAAACGGATCAAGATCCATGGTTTCAAAATCGCCATAATTGGCCAAGGTATCCGGGATATCTTCTGTAACTGCACTATGTGGTTCAAAAAACGGAGTTGAAAGATTCCACAGAAGCACAAGTCCCACTGTAAGAAGAATTCCAGACACCCCTGTTATGGTCCAAATAATCCAAGATGCCTCATCCGGCAGTTTGGCTTCCGCGATCTCTTGTGAGCGGTTCTCGCTCGCTTTGTCCGGCGGGATGGCCTCTTCCGTGGATAGTGTTAGTTCCTCTTCATCTGATTCATTATAGCTATTATTCTCAAAAAACCGGATATCAACCGGGTGATCTCCTTCATCCCATAATTTGTCTTCAGAAAGTACCACCTCAAAGTCATTTTCCCGTAACTCTTTTGCGTTTTTATCGGCCTGCTCAGGACTATTGTCACTAGAGTCCTCTACCGATTTGATTATTTCTGGAGATGGTCCTTCTTTAGGACTGGTTTTATCTTTAAAAATAGAAATGTCTTGAGTCACGGCAACATATTATCAGAAAAAAATATTTGTAGGGTTCAAAGGATCAGGGGTCAAGGGTTCACTGAAAATCGGAACCGTTGATTCGTGAGTTCTGGGTGGAGGGAAAGCGTTCTATAGGCTAGGATGTAAAGGGAAACTGCGTCTTGCCAAACCCTGAGTTTTTTGAAACCTCTATTGATATTCTTTCGATCCATGATTCACTTATCTCATGAATCATGTTATTTATCAACCTAATTAAAAACCCAATATTCCACTATTCCATTATTCCAATGGTAAGCGAAGCGGACTAAATTCATCTATCGATCTCCTTTACGACAGAGGCTAAACGGACCCTAAGTCTCAACATTGCCTTGGTATGCATTTGAGATATGCGGGATTCCGTATATCCCATGATTTCCCCTATTTCTCGCATTGTGAGATCCTCATAGTAATAAAGAGAAATCACGATTTTTTCCTTTTCCGGGAGAGCGGTTATGGCTTTTATTAAAATTTCTTTGATCTCGGTTTTATTCAATAAGGTAAAGGGGTTTATCTCTCCGTCGTCTGCTATTAAATCAAAGAGATCATCTTCATTATTGTCCGGCATTCTTCTGCGGATAGTTTCTATGTCAAGGAAGGTTACATTCTTTGTTTTATCCAATAATTTGTAGAATTTTTCTATGCTGATTCCCAATGCATCGGCAACTTCTTTGTCTTTCGGAGGCCGATTAAGGTCTTTTTCCAGATATTGGTATGTCTTTTCCAGTTCTGTAATCTGTTTTCGTATGGATCTCGGGACCCAATCAAGGGATCTGAGTTCATCCAATATGGCCCCACGAATACGGAATTCCGCATAAGTTTTGAAACGGATTTTTTTTGATGAATCAAATTTCTCAATAGCATCCATTAATCCGATGACTCCTGAGCTTATAAGATCATCCGGGGATATGTTTGGGGGCAGGCGCATGGCGAGTCTTCCGGCAATGTATTTTATCAGAGGAGAATACTTAAGGATCAGTTCTTGACGTTTCTCCTGCGTGAGCGTTTGACCGTTGCCGAAAAAAGCGTCAGTATAATCTTTAAGTGGTATTTTCGCGGTCTTTGCCATCACTTGCTTACGTCCTAAGGAGGTGTTTCCAGAGATATTTGACGTCACCAACAGCATGGTTTTTCCTCCTATTATCCAAGATATATTGTGCCAAGTCCATAAATCCCTGATCCCTAGCTGTTAATCTACGATTCCTTTGGTGTTTCAGCGTGATTCATGAAGACATCTCAACCACAATGTTTCTATCTTCTTGATCAGTTGAATTGAGAAAAAATGAAATGGGCGCGGTGGGCGGGGCAAAACTGAATCAAAAGCAATTAAAAGCAGAAGTACCCTCATTTCCTCTCCCCCTGTCATAATCTGATCTCCCAGTAAGTAGTCCAACCAAATTATGTCCGTGCTTTAATAAGCAACACTTATACCAAAGGCCTGGAGAGAAATTCTTCTTATCTTAAGGGAATAGAAAATAAGCCTACACCCCGTTTTACGATGAGCAGGGTATAATCTCTTAAAATGATCAAGAGCGAAGAATAAACTCACATACTGTTAAATATTTTTATTAAGAAAACAGAAGGTTGTGTTATTGAAGCCGTCTCCGGCCTTGTTTAACAGGATAAGATAATAAATGCCTCTAATAACAGATAAACAGGTGAGTAAGCGGATACGGAATACCACAAAAATACGGATTAGATGGACCTTATATTCCCAAGGTCAGTCTGCAGAATACAAAATTATAGTCAATATTTTGACATAAATGAACGCTCGACAAGAAAGATGACAATTTTTTGTCACTTTTTTAGTAACCCTAAACTTTTGGTAAGCGTTCACGCCCATATTGTCATTTCGACCGAAGGGAGAAATCTTAAATGCCCATGACTGTGACATATTATGTGTATCTGCTCACAAATTGGAACAATAAAGTGATGTATCTGAGGGTAACCAATAACCTGGAGCGGCGCCTTTATGAGCACAAGAACAAGCTCGTCAAAGGATTTACCGAAAAATACAACGTGAACAAGCTGGTTTATTTTGAAGAAACGCAAGACGTAACTGCTG
>QNAY01000305.1 GCA_003645605.1 Thermodesulfobacteriota bacterium | reverse complement strand
CCTGTCTCCCATCTCCTTGAGGTAGATTTTTACCGGGTCAACACCCCTGCCCTTTTCTTCATCCAGATAAACGTCCTTTACATCAACACTGGCTTTCTCTTCAACTACAACCTCAACAAGTTTCACCTCATCCTCTTTAAATAATCTTAGTGTAGAGCCGCTATCCGACTCATGCCCGCCCTTGTCTTCTTGATCAATATCTCTATATAGGCTTTGTCCTCCCTCATATTTTCCACGACATGTCCGGCCGGCTTTTTTTGTCCTTTTAAAAACAGGTTTTTTGATATTTTTCTCACAACTGGTTGGCGGATACTCCATTAAGTAGTGCAAATTACGGCTTTCTTTTTCCCTCATCAATTCCTCCTTTTTTACAAAGGTGGCATCAAATATAGACATTATAAGTCCGCAGTTCCTGAAGATACTCACCTGAGCTGTAGTATCTGCCTCAAGAGATCTTCATCATCCACTATCTCTGCGGGGGCTTTGATCTGTTCCAGGACATTCCATCTCAAGACCTTATTGCGACGATCCTCACAATATCTTTTCAGGTCTGAAAGCATCTTTTCTTCCATATCCTCAAATGGGGCAAAATCTGCAGAAAGTCGCAAGGCCAAAGTCCTCAATTCAGGTACAGGCTCAAGCTGATCATACAGGTCAGGAAGATTGAGATTCCCTGACATACTGTAGAGATGCGACATTGCCATCCAAAGATTCCTCAAAGACGGGACCTCAAGCCACAGATCCAGGCCGGCGTCCAAAAAAGTCTTCATATACTGGGGATACCCGAGCAGAAAACTTATCAGCTTAGCCTCTGCCCTATTTTCAGGACCCTTGCGGATTTTGGCCTCAACAGACAGTTCATAACGCTTTCTAATATTGGGAACGATAGTACTGGAATTGCTCACATTCAGACGTTCCCAAAGACTTTCCTCTCTCACACCCAACTTCTGAGCCACATGCCCTACCAGAAGTGATTTCCTGACCGGATCGCTGACAGGTTGAAGGATCGACAGCACATCTTCTGTTGTCCTGAACCTACCTTCAGGGTCTTTTCCATAGGATGCCAGACCTTGCTGAATAGCAAAATCAAGGCCGGTACCGGCTGTATCTACCAGGGCATCCAAGGCCTCCTTGCCCTCACGCCTGACAAAGCTATCCGGGTCATCTTCAGCAGGAAGAACAAGCACCCTGACCCTGAGATTCAGTTTGTAAAAAAACGGAAGCGCCCTGAGGGCAGCCTTGACCCCTGCGGCATCGCCGTCAAAAACCAGAATCCAGTCCTTGCAAAGCCCTCTTAATTGTTTGACATGGTCTTCAGTCAAGGCCGTGCCGAGTGTTGCAACAACCTGATCTATATTGAACTGAGCCAAGGCCAGAAGATCCATGTATCCTTCAACCACATAGCCTTTGCCGGCCCGTCTGATTGCCCCTTTGTTTTGAGACAGACCGTAAAGAACTCTGCTCTTGTTGTAGACAGGAGTTTCAGGAGAATTCAGGTACTTGGGATGGCCATCTTCCAGGATACGACCGCCCAAGGCCACTACCTTTCCGGATCTGTCAAGGATAGGAAAGATAATCCTCCCGCGAAAACGGTCATAATATCCCTTCCCGCTCTTTCTGGAGACAAGCAGACCCGCCTTTTCTGCCCTATCGAGTGATAACCCTTCAGTCTTTAAATGATTGATAAGACCATCCCACCGGTCATTGGCCCAGCCCAGCCGAAACCCGGAAATGGTATCTGATTTCAGGCCACGGCTTTCAAGATATGCCCGCGCATCACTGGCCTCTGGTGAATGAAGGATGTTTCGGTGATAAAATTCTGCTGCCGCCAGATTGAGACTGACTAATTCTTCCGTCTCCATATGACGCTTTTGATCTCGAGATGATCTTGGTCTTTCAGGAATGATTATGCCATAACGGTTGGCCAGGGCCTTCACTGCTTCCACAAAGCTCATGCCCTGCATCTTCATGAGGAATTTGAAGACGTCTCCGCCTTCGCCGCACCCGAAACAGTGAAAAATCTGTTTTTCTTCGCTGACTGAAAAGGAGGGATCTTTATCCGGATGGAAAGGACAGAGGCCAATCCAGTTTCGGCCGCTTTTTTTCAACGGCACAAATTCTCCGACGACCTGCCGGATATTTGCAGCTTCAAGTACATTTCTAAGTACGTCTTCAGGAATATATGAACTCACGCCATACGCCCTTTAACTCAACATACCTAAAGGAAATGATGTACGAAGGATCAAGGATTCCCCTCTCCAAAAATCCGACCGCAAAGTCATGGAAACCACCACTTTGTTGAACGGTCATATTAACAAGGAAGGCCAGTCTGTCAATAAGTAGATAGGAATTTCCACTAAGCTCTACCTGTCACAAATGCCGGCAAGAGCTGTCTGGAAATCCTTGGGAAGACGGATAAGACGGCCAGATCTATTCGTTGCTGCATGAACGGTATAACCCCTAACCAGTAAGCGCTGGTTATCGAATCGATGTATTAGAAAATGAAAACGAATGGAGAATTTAGAAAAATTTTCCAGTGAAGTTGATAACTCAAGCAGGTCATCATAATGGGCTGGGGCCTTGTAACGGCAATAAACCTCGCTCACAGGGAGTATAAGCCCTTCATGCTCAAGATCGCGATAAGATGTCTTGAGCATGGACCGCAAAAACTCAGTGCGCCCCATCTCAAAAATTCTCAGATAGTTTCCATAATACACCACACCGCCGGTATCAGTATCACCGTAAATCACCCTATAGGAGAGGCGGTGTATTGGTTTCTTGAGCTCAATTGGGCCGGACGATTTTTTGTTCACTTGCCTTTTTTTTCGGATTAAGTTCCACTTCTCTGGGCGTCACGCCTATGAACCTCTCCATCAATTTGTGGCCCTCTTTGATCATTATAGGGCTTTGCTCGGCCGCAGGCTCGCTAAAGGTGGCATCTGAATTATCTTTCGGGCTCAAACTGTCATAAATAACATAGGGTACAGGTCCCGGACCATGGGTCTTAAGACTCACCGGCGTATAGT
>QNAY01000304.1 GCA_003645605.1 Thermodesulfobacteriota bacterium | reverse complement strand
GACTGTCAGACCCCGCATCCGGGAAAAAAAAGGCAGAGTTTTACCGAACCAGATACTGAGAACGAGGCTAAGCGAGGCCAGGCCGACAAGCACTATAATGCAACCGATGACAATTCCTAACAGGATGGGCCCCAAGGGGTGAATGTCGGCAAGGTCGATGGTCGATATACCCCAGACCAGAAAAAGACATAAGATCGCCATGCCGTTGGTGCCCATGACCAGTCCGATAAACAGACGCTTTTTTGCCTTATCGGCCTTGCGGTCTTTCTGGTCAAAGGCCTGCAGGGCCTGTAGCGAGACAGGATTCTGTACGGCAGGTTTGCCTCCTGATACAGGCATGGCCGATTTTTCCATATCTTCTCTCATCGCTTTAATATTCTTCAAGCTCTGCAGGCTTAAACCTCACTTTTTCTTTCTTGCCGGCCATCTCATGAAACGTTGTTGCCCCGTGGTCCTGCAGCCAATGAATTACACCATCAACCAGACGCTCCGGGGCAGAGGCGCCGGCCGTTACTCCAACACATAGTACACCTTCAAGCCAAGCCGGATCAATATCGCCGGCATCATCAATCAGACAGCAGTCAATTTCCTGGCGCATTCCCACTTCCTTGAGCCGGTTGGAGTTGGAACTGTTTTTTGAGCCTACTACAAAGAGCAGGTCTGCTTTGCCGGCCAGCTCCTTCACGGCATTTTGCCGATTCTGGGTAGCGTAACAGATGTTTGAGGACGGTCCCTTGATACCCGGAAACCGATTCTCCATGGCTTGGAATACTCCGGCAATATCATCCTGGCTTAGGGTGGTCTGGGTGACATAGGCCATACGTGCAGGATTATTTACATGCAAGGTATTGACTTCGTCAACGGTGGCTATGATATGGACATGCCCATCGATTCTTCCGGCAGTCCCCTCCACTTCAGGATGATCATGGTGGCCGATGATGACCACATCGTATTCTTCCTTATGATATTTTTCCACCATTCTGTGGACACTGGCCACAAGAGGACATGTCGCGTCGATGGTCCTGAGCCCCAGTTCGGCCGCTTGTTCTTCTGTAGCCCTGGAGACGCCATGAGCGCTGAAAATGGCAACTGCACCTGTCGGAATATCAGAGAGATGTTCCATAAAAACCGCGCCCTGTTCCTGAAGTTCCCGGATCACGTGCCTGTTGTGAACAATTTCATGCAGGACATACACAGGCGCGCCGTGTTTCTCGAGAGTGAGCCGGACCGTCTTGATAGCCCGGATCACACCCGCGCAAAATCCCCTCGGATTGGCCAGAATGATTTCCACTTCCTACTCCATCTGATTATGCCTATACCGGATAGACCTTTCACTTCCAGGTTGCACATTATCCCTGCATGTGCCGAACAGCCGATGCTCAAACCATCTATACGTAGAAAGCGACGATAAGCGGCAGGGCAAAGTACCACAAAAGAGGACGTTCAGTGATGTTAGTATCTGTATTGTACCTGTTTATTGAACAAATACCACAATCTCACGTTTTCTCAATAACAAATGCGTATCTTTATTACCGGAGCGACCGGCTTTATCGGCTATCTTGTCACCAGGCTGTTAAGGGAGCAGCAGCATGACATCCACGCACTGGTATGTCCTGCCAGCGAGGTGGCCGAGCTGAAAAAACTCAGAGTTGAGCTTACCCGCATTTCACTGCCCGGGTGTGCAGGAACCATAGCGTCTTCCACTTGACCCGCATCCAACCTGCGAATATAAACATGTGACCCGGCAAACAGACAGTTACAACAAGACCATGAATTCATACCCAAACAGCAGTGAGACCAATCCAGAGATATCGGTCATAGTACCTGCTTACAACGAGGCACCGGATATTGGGCCTCTGGTAATGCGTTTGCCGGCAGAATTGGTGGTGCACACATATTATGAATCCTCAGATAAGCAAATATGTGCAGTGCGAGAGGTGCTTGAGTGAGGGCCAAACTCAGTGCCACAATGAAGTTTTTGCTGAGGATAGGTCTCAGTGTCTGTCTCCTTGCCTGGCTTATATCAAGGACAAACCCGCATGATCTACTAGAGACCATCCTTAATCTATCCTTCTATGCGTGGGGCATTGCTTTTCTGCTGTACCTGGCCTCCCAGGTTATAAGCAGCATCCGTTGGTATTTCCTGGCCCATGCCCTTGATTTTACCGGCCCATGGTCTGCATACCTCAAATATTACTTTGTAGGTATGTACTTCAACCTCTTCTTGCCTACCAGTGTTGGCGGCGATGTGCTGAAGATGCACTTTATCTCCAGGGGAGAACCGAAAAAGCTGAGGGCCACCTATAGCCTGGTGGCAGACAGACTCTTCGGGCTTGCTGCTATGTTATTACTTGGAGCAGGCGCCGTCCTCATAGGACAAGGCATACTTCCCCATTACTTCGAGCGCCTTCTTTGTGTTGCCGGGATATGTGTCATTGCCTCATTTCTTGGCATGCCAATGGCCTACAAGCTTCTTGGCAGTGCATGGCCTAAGATTGGAAAAAGGCTGGCGGTGTTCCTGGTATTCTGGAAAAAACCAAAGGCCCTGTTTGCAGCTTTGAGCCTATCCCTGGTCCTTCAGGTCCTTGGAATAGGTGCTGTGGTTCTCCTGGCAAAGGACATGGGACTCAGTCCCCCTGTGCTCTTTTATTTTGCTGCCTTTCCTTTGGTAGCAATCCTTACGGTACTGCCTATAAGTTTTAATGGAATAGGCATTAGAGAAGGTGGATTCATCTTCTTTCTGGGACTCAAGGGCATATCTGCTGAAAAGGCCCTTACCCTGAGTCTGAGCTTTTTTGCCATACAGATTACGGCAAGCCTGATAGGAGGTCTTGCATACGCCTTTGGTTTCCATAAAAAGCTGCTGAAAGATTATGCTGAAAGAATGTAGGTACCCGTGAACGGTTACAATTTTAGTAAGCGTTCACGCCCATATTGTCATTTCGACCGAAGGGAGAAATCTTAAATGCCCATGACTGTGACATATTATGTGTATCTGCTCACAAATTGGAACAATAAAGTGATGTATCTGGGG
>QNAY01000303.1 GCA_003645605.1 Thermodesulfobacteriota bacterium | reverse complement strand
CTAACCAAAACTGTCATTTCGAGCAAAGCGAGAAATCTTATCGTACTGAGAATACAGGCATTAAAGATTTCTCCCTACGGTCGAAATGACAAAAAGAGGGGTTTTCGTTCAGGCACTAATTAGAACATATAAAGAGAACCAAAGCTGTCAACAAGAAGGTTTGTCCTAAAAACCTTCGTCGAAAAGTGTAAACTACTTTTATGCCTAAAGGCTGCCGACTTTTTATTCCGATTTCCTTAGGCTGCCGGCTGTGCATATTTGGACAAGACCATATTCACCGCAGATTTAAGATCCGGGGTGGAATTGCCGAATAATTAGGAACGGGAGATAAATAAGTTGAACAAAAATTAGCAGGGTTTTTTGTTGTATTCAAGGCGCGAGGAGCAAGCATAACGGGTTATGTGATCGACGAGCAACGAAGAAGACGGCAAAAAAGACGTTAATTTGTTCAAGGTATTTATTGTACGTTCCTTAACAGGGTTGAACAAAAACACCTGGTTCTGAGCTGTCATTGGGAGGAGTGAGGAACGTATGAGCATGGTAATACTATAAACTAAGGAGATCTGTGGATATGAAAATTCTTGTAACCGGCGGAGCGGGTTTTATAGGTTCAAATGTGACTGATGCTTACATAGAGGCAGGTCATGAAGTTATAGTGGTAGACAACCTGTACACAGGAAAACGGAAGAACCTGCATCCTGAGACAAAATTCTATTTGATGGATATCAGGGCCCCGGAGATACACAAACTACTGGAATACGAAAAGCCCGAGGTGATAAATCACCACGCGGCCCAAATCTCTGTCCCTGCTTCTGTTGAAAATCCCGGGTTTGACGCCTCAGTGAATATCGAGGGTTTTATCAACCTGCTGGAAGGTGCCAGAAGGGTCGGGACACGCAAGGTCATATTCATATCCTCCGGCGGGGCCATTTATGGGGAGGCTGAAGAATACCCCACCTCTGAGAACTATCCTCCTCAACCTCTGTCCCCTTATGCCATAGCAAAGGCGGTTTCAGAAAACTACCTTTACTTCTACGAGCACCAGTACGGATTGAACTATACTGTTCTGCGATATGCCAACGTCTATGGCCCTCGCCAGATACCTAATGGTGAGGCAGGGGTAGTGGCCATTTTTATGGACAGATTCCTTGAAAACAAGCCGAGTACGCTCTACCATTTTCCATCTGAACACGAGGGTATGATCAGGGATTACTGCTATGTGGGAGATATCGTAGAGGCAAATCTTCTTGCCCTTGAGGCGGGAAACAAAAAAGCCGTAAACATTGGTACCGGGAAGGAAACCAGGACACAGCCCCTCTTTGAGACCATATTTGATGTGATTTCCGAAAAACGTCCTCTGGACAACTCTCTCAGGACACCAAACAGGACCTTTGCAAGACCGGGAGATCTCAAAAAAAGCTGCCTAAAAATAGATTTGGCTGAGGATGTACTGGGCTGGAAGCCCAAAACAGTTCTTTCTGAAGGGATTAAAAAGACATTGGATTGGAGAGTAGGCCAGTGATAATAAATGTTGAATGTTGGATGTGGATGTTGAATTAATGGTAACTATTCAAGCATGAAACAGTCAGTGTCAACCTTCAAAATGGGTATTTTCCAGTTCACTCCCAGGGAAAAGGATATCCATGCCAACTGGAAGAAAGTTGAATCCGCAACCATTGAAATTGCAGCGGCCGGAGGGGAATTACTTTTGCTTCCTGAACTGTGGGCAACAGGTCCTCTCGGTGAAGCTGACAAGTACCTGGTCCATGAAATCCCCGAGCTCCTGTTCAAACTTAAAATTTTGGCAGAAACCAATAGAATCTACATAGTCGGCACACTTCCTGAGTTAGCCATAGAGGAATCAGGGAAGAAGCTCTTTAATACTACCTATGTGATCGGACCTGACAATACGTTTCATACATATAGAAAGATCCATCTCTTTGCCCCTATGAGAGAGGATCATGTCTTCAGCCCCGGGACCGACCCTGTTGCCCTGTGGATACCTCTCAGAAAAACCGAACAGGGGCTTGGCCTGATAACCTGTTTTGACCTGCGTTTCCCGGAACTTGTCCGTCATCTTGTATGTCAGGGGGTGGACTTAGTGCTTTTGTCGGCCCTATGGCCACTCAGCCGAAGGCGCCACCTGGAACTCCTTATGGAATCAAGGGCTATTGAAAACCAATGTTTTATGGCAGGTGCAAACGCCTGGGGCATGATTGGAAGCACGGAATTCGGTGGAGGTTCCAAGATCTTAGGACCCCGCGGGGAAGTCGTTGCCAAGGCCTGTGACGGAGAGACAATCGTTTTGGCTGAGCTGGATATGAATAAAATACACTCTGCACGGCAGGACTTCTTTACCGCACATGCGCCAAGGTCCTGGTGGCCAAAGGCTGCCCCGAAGATACTGGACCTGCCTTCCCTGAATACCGCAGTCAATCGAAGACGCAAGGCCGGCCAGAAGATGGTTTTTACCAATGGATGTTTTGATCTCCTGCATGCAGGTCATGTCTCATACCTGGAGTCAGCCCGGCACTCGGGCGACTATCTGGTGGTAGGATTGAACAGCGACAAATCAGTCAGAGAAATCAAGGGTCCGGAGCGCCCTATTAACACCCAAGCGATGAGGGCCCATGTGCTGGCTGGACTTGCCACTGTAGACTATGTGGTGATTTTTAACGATCCTACTCCTTTAAACCTTATCCAGACCATTGTTCCAAATGTTTTAGTCAAAGGAGCGGATTGGGAAGAAAAAGACATAGTAGGGGCTGAAATAGTAAAGAACGCGGGGGGCCATGTAGTAAGAATTCCCTTTGTCCACGACATATCAACAAGCCGCATATTAGAGTTACCTAACCGTTCAGGGTTCAGGGTTGAAAGGTTCAAAAGTTGTAACCGTTCACGCTAATGTGTCATGATTCGTGCTGCCATGTCATTTCGACCAAAGGGAGAAATCTTTACCATCCAAAACTCAGATCTTTCCAGTTTGGGTTCATCCGGTTCACTAATTGATTCTTCTTCTCTCTTCGCCATTTCTTTATTTCTT
>QNAY01000302.1 GCA_003645605.1 Thermodesulfobacteriota bacterium | reverse complement strand
TTCTTTGCCAAACCAAACCGGTCTCTCGGTCGAGTACAGCTTCATAACCTCTAAGCATATTAACATACATAACCAGTTCAAAACGATCAGCAGCCGGTAATATTTGGTGCCAAGATGGGGTAGCCGCCGATGTTTGACGGCTACCATCGGGATAGCTTATTCCACTATTATTACCCTCTAAAAATAATTCCCCTTCAATGTTGACATTATCATTAAGGGTCATTTCAGCAACAGAGTGTTGTGCCGTTACAAAAATGAAAACTAAGGCCAGAAAAAAAATCACTAAAAACGATTGATTTATCATTCTCTTTTTCATTGTACATCCTCCAAAGTTTATTAAATACAAAATCAATAAAAAAAATTTGCCATCACAAATTTCAATCATCCCGCACCGAGTAGGTCAGGGGCCTTGCGGCCCCTTTCCCCTCTAAGAACCGTGCTTGACAGTTTCCCGTCACACGGCTCAAGCATCTTAAAGGTTGCCCTTAGTGGGCGTCCCGCCTGTTTTGTCTCCTCATGTTGTCATTGCCCGTAGTTGACGGGCTGACAGCGCCTTAAGCAATTTGCTATCCTTTTTATGTCGACGACGCCAGAAATAACTGGCATATTCAGGCATGTAGGGATTGGCATCTGCTTTTATCTTCACATGTCTCCTGATTCCTATAGCACAAATTCGGATTACCTGATAAACCTTTATCAGACCTTTTGCTGATCGTACTTTGACCGCAAATTGGTGTTTTTGTCCCGATGCTGTCCAGTATTTCTTGAACAGCCATTTTTGGGACTTGTTCTGATGCCGGAGTCTCAACATGCGCCATAGTTGTTTGTAGACATAAGTGTCGATACGGCTAAAGGCTTCCGATGCCACCACATGGCGGTGGTAATTTGCCCATCCTCGAAGCGTCTGATTGAGCTTTTTGATCAGGGCTGGCATCGGTGCGCTAACGTGTGTACGGATTATTGTTCCCAACTTTTGCACGAGAGAACGAACTCCCTCGCTGGATGGCGTGATGTGCAATACTCGACCATGCTTGCGAAAGGTTTGACCGAGGAATGTAAATCCGTTTTTGATGTATGTGATCACGGTTTTTTCTGGCGATAAGGCCAGACCGCGCTCAGCAAGGAAAGTTTCGACCACCGGTTTTATCTCCTTTTCCAGAAGACGTTTTGACTTGCCGGTAATGACAAAGTCATCGGCGTAACGGACGAAATTGACACGTGATCGACGGGGAACTGCACGATGGACGACTTCTTCCAGTCCGTCGAGTGTCATGTTGGCAAGGGTAGGACTTATAATTCCACCCTGCGGAGTTCCTTTGCGTGAGGGATAGGTTATGCCGTCTTCAACGTATCCCGCTTGAAGCCACTTTTGTAGAATCTTTCTATCCATAGGAACATTAGATAGCAACCAATCTTGGGCAATGTTATCAAAACAGCCCTTGATATCTCCTTCCATTATCCACGTTGCCGAATTAGGCTTGGACAGGCCGTTGAAAACCGCTGCTATCGCGTCGGCGCATGATCGACTTTCACGAAAACCGTAGGAGTTCCTATCAGCTGTCGTTTCTGCAACCGGTGCTAATGCCAATTTGTGCAAGGCTTGCATAGCTCTGTCTGTCATTATTGGTATAGAAAGAGGGCGCTTTTTTCCATTTTTCTTCGGGATATAGATTCTTCGCAAGGGTTGTGGATTGTAGCCACGTTGACACAGGCTATGTATAGCCCGCCATTTGGCTCGGGCGCCTTGCCAGAGGACACCGTCAACACCAGGGGTTTTCTTCCCCTTGTTGGAGACCACCCGTTTCACAGCCAATGCCTTGGCGTAGAACGAGCGAGTTAGCAGGTATTGCAAGGTTCTCACCTTGTTCCACCTTTTTTCTTTAACAGCCTTTGCGATACGCATTTGTAGCCTTCTAACTTGCCGTTGAGCGTATTTCCAGTCAATGGAATGCCACTCTTTGGTTTCGTCGATAGGCGCACCAGCCTTAACAGCCGTCTTTTGCTTTCCCATCTTCAAAGGTTCTCCAAACTCTCTCACAATAAGATACCGGTTGGACGTCAGCACGCTCTTCGCCGCCGCAGGGGGTTGCTTCGGTTTTCACGTTAGGCCATGTCGCAGACCTTATCCATCGGCTTTCCCGATGACATTTGCTTCTTCCAACATCTTTCTCCCATCCCTCCAACAGCACGCCTTACGGTAATGCCTTCCCGAAATTGCTTCGGGCGAAGATATGGGGTTACCACGTTCCGCATTTTATCCTTATGTGAACAACTTAGGTGGGACTTGGACACCGGTGGCTTAATGGATCCCGTACGAGTACGTTCGTGACTCGTAACCTCTCCACACACGCAAACACAGAAGAAGCGTGTCTTAGGCCTGTTATTTCCGGTAGGCCGGTTGCAGAGTTGACGATGCATACAGTCCTTCGAATGTTCTCACCATATTGCTCGACCCTAGCCCTTAACCGAGTGGAACTCTCGGAGGGGAGTTTGCCTCGCGGTTTTCTCCCAATTCGGTACATTGTCGGATGGGCTTCATACCCGCTACATCGCGCGCAGCACGCATGCCATCCTAGGATGCCAGAGGGGACACTCTGGGTGATTTGCAGGAGTGTAACAGCCTGTAATCACATATAAAATGCGACATCGTGTCGCAACGAACGACCTGCATCAGCCGCCGCGCCAAGATGCCCAAAGAAAAAACGGGCGGCTATTCGCGGTCGGCTCTGTATGCTTTTGTTCGGCGCTTCCTTGCCGATAAAGTTATAAAAAAACCGTGGTCTGTTTTTACTTTGCCGTCGTTGTGCTTTCATTAATTACGATGTCTGCATTAGGGTTGACAGCGTGCAATAACTCTCCCAGTTTTCCGAGAGTTGGTACAGTTTGCCCTCGTTCATATCTTGCGTAGGAATTACGTGAAGAAAAACCAAGTCTGTCTGCGACTTGTGACAAAGATAGACCACTAAGCTGTCTTTTCCTTTGAAGTAAAAGGCTTACCATATGTCTTGAATCTGATGAGGCTACTTCAAAAGCACCATTCTTGC
>QNAY01000301.1 GCA_003645605.1 Thermodesulfobacteriota bacterium | reverse complement strand
GATTTTTTGTTGTATTCAAGGCGCGAGGAGCGAGCATAACGGGTTATGTGATCGACGAGCAACGAAGAAGACGGCAAAAAAGACATTAATTTGTTCAAGTTATTTATTGTACGTTCCTTACCTAATTTCAAAGTAACTTCTTAATAACTCAGGGTAAGATGTCTGGATTCCGGCTTTTGCCGGAATGACGTTTGGATGTAAATGCCCGTCATTCCTGCGAAAGCAGGAATCCAGTGAATAGTCGCAAAATGTGATTTTCCCCAAATCATTGAGAAGTTACATTTCAAATTTCAAATTTCCAGTTTCGACATCGGCATTCAATGATAATACACGCTTTTTCGAAAAAAGTGTAAACTGGTGAATGAAGGATACCACATATTGTATATATTTATTGTTCCACTGAAAAAATGAATCTTGCTCAAAATACTTTGGATCTGCCTGTGCATAGCACGCAGACAGGGGCAGTGTGAGAAATTTCGGAGAGTAAGGCATATATGGCAAATTTAATAGAATCCAGCCGACCGGCTTCATCAAGTACGGACAGCAGTCTTCCAAATACAGATCTGCTGCTGACTAACAACGCACTTGTAGTTTTGGCCCGTAGATATCTGAAGAAAAACGAGCAGGGCAGAGTTGTTGAAACTTCTGAAGAGATGTTCAGGAGGGTGGCAGGGACAATTGCCCAGGCAGATCTTATGTACGACGAGAATGCCGATGTAGATGCCCTTGCCGAGGCTTTTTATAAAATCATGACCTCTCTTCGGTTTCTGCCCAATTCGCCGACCTTAATGAATGCGGGCAGAGAGCTTGGACAGCTCTCTGCGTGTTTCGTGCTTCCAATTGACGACTCAATTGAAAGCATTTTTGAGGCAATACAGCATACTGCCATGATTCATAAAAGCGGGGGAGGCACTGGCTTTTCCTTCTCAAGGATACGTCCTAGGGGGGACCGGGTCAAATCCACGCAGGGAATCGCAAGCGGCCCGATTTCCTTTATGACCATATTTGATGTGGCTACTGAGACAGTCAAGCAGGGTGGTACCAGGCGTGGTGCCAACATGGCTATTCTAAGAGTGGATCACCCTGATATTGAGGAATTTATTACTACCAAGACGCGTATTGACAGGCTCAATAACTTCAATATTTCCGTGGCATTGACAGAAAAATTTATGGAGGCGGTTGAGCGTGAGAAGGACTATGCGCTGGTCAACCCCAGGACCGGCAAAGAGGTCCGTTGGATATCAGCATCGGCTGTTTTCGACAAGATAGTGGAGTCAGCCTGGAGTAGCGGTGAACCCGGAATTGTGTTCCTGGACAGGATCAACAGGACAAATCCTACTCCTGACCTGGGACAGATCGAAAGCACGAATCCTTGTGGAGAGCAGCCACTTCTTCCCTATGAGTCATGTAACCTGGGCTCCATCAACCTGGGCGGGTTTGTGAAAGATGGCGAGATAGACTACCCGGCCCTTAAAGAGACAGTGTGGCAGGCGGTCCACTTTTTGGACAATGTGATAGATGCCAACAAGTTTCCCCTTGAAGAGATCCGCAACATGACCCTCCGAACCAGGAAGATCGGCCTTGGGGTGATGGGCTTTGCTGATCTCCTGATTTGTTTGGATATTCCCTATAACTCTGACCGGGCCGTTTCCATGGCCCAGGAACTCATGTCTTTTATGGACAAGGAGTCAAAGGCAGCCTCTGCGAAACTTGCGAAAAAACGGGGGAATTTCCCTGCCTACAAAGGAAGCATTTACGATAGTCCTGAGACCCCTTTTATGAGAAACGCTACTACCACAACTATTGCACCAACCGGCACCATCAGCATTATTGCAGGGGCATCAAGCGGTATTGAGCCTCTGTTTGCAATCAGCTACATCCGGCGCGTACTGGATGGTACAGAACTGGTTGAGACACATCCACTGTTTGTAAAGGCCATGGAAGCCGCTGGTAAATATTCTGATGCCCTGATGGAAAGGATAGCGGAATACGGATCAGTCCAGGGTCTGGATGAAATACCGGAAGACCTGAAGAAAATATTCGTCACCTCAATGGACGTCTCACCCGAAGACCATATAGCTATCCAGGCCGCATTCCAGAGAGACATTGATAACGCGGTCTCTAAAACCATTAACTTCCCTGATGATGCAACCAGGGACTCCATCCGGAGTGCATATCTGTTGGCCTGGAATCAGGGGCTTAAGGGCATAACTATCTACCGCAGCGGTAGTAGGCCGGTCCAGGTCTTAAGTCTGAAAAAGGAGAGAGAAGGGGCCGGCGCAGCAGAATCGATCATTCAGGCGGATAAAAACGGGAAGATCGCTCCAAGGCCCAGGCCGCTTAAAACCCGGGGTATTACAGAGAGGGTGCGGACAGGGTGCGGGAATCTCTATGTAACTGTTAATTGGGATGATAAAGATATATGTGAGGTATTTGCCCAGATGGGTAAGACCGGTGGGTGCGCAGCCTGTCAGATTGAGGCTGAAAGCAGACTGATTTCCCTGGCGCTCCGTTCCGGGATCAGGGTCCAGTCCATTGTAAGCCAGCTTGCCGGCATCCGTTGTCCATCTCCCATCTGGCATAAAGGAAGCCAGATTCTTTCTTGCCCTGACGCCATTGCCAAGGTGTTGGCCTCTGCAAGCGGCATAGAGATAGAAAAAGCAAACCCGGCTTTTATGAGTTGTCCTGAGTGCGGAGCGGTGCTTGAGCCGGAGGGCGGCTGTTTCCTCTGCCGGTCTTGTGGATTTTCAAAATGCGACTAATCAGGGTCCCACAGACATTCGTGCGTAAATACACGATAAGCACTTTCTCCTAACTTGATAGTATAGGAATTTCCATTTTTGGACACGGATTACACGGATTACACAGATGGCTATGGATTAGGTCTATATTGTTCAAACAATACTTCCATTTCATAAATGCCGGATGCTCTTCCGCTAATACTTTGATTATGTTCTGATCTTCACTTCGGTCACTTTTGGTAAGTTGGGTTTCGCGAAGCAAAACCCAACGATATTAAGCTATTGTTGGATTTCGGGGCTCTGTC
>QNAY01000300.1 GCA_003645605.1 Thermodesulfobacteriota bacterium | reverse complement strand
GGGCAGGTCCTCACCATACATACCTATATGAATCCCGGTAAACACCACCTCCTTTATCCCTTCCTGGATCATGGTCTTGACCTGTTTTTCCACTAATTCAGGGGCAAGGCTCCTACTCCTTCCCCTGGCGTAAGGTACAATGCAGTATGTGCAAAAAGAATTGCATCCGTCCTGAATTCGCACAAAAGCCCTGGTCCTTCCCAGTTGGCGTTTTACAGTAAAGGGCGCAATGGTTGTAACCCTGGAAATACTGCCGACATAGAATTCCATGCCGTCTTCGATCTCAAGGGCTAGGTCTACAAGTCGCGCCTTTTGGCCGTTTCCCACGAGACATACCTGCTCAGGAACCGCTTCCAGGATCTCCTGTGCTCCCATCTGGACATAACAACCAGTGGCTATAATTCGTGATTTTTTTCGGGATCGCCTTAATTTTCTGAGTATCTGCCTGGACTGATAGGCCGCTCTTGAAGTAACAGTGCAAGTATTTACAACGTAGATATCAGCTTCCTGAGTGTAATTGACAATATCAGCTCCCCTTGAGATAAAACCCTCTGCCAGAGCGGCCGTTTCAAACTGATTGACCTTGCACCCGAGGGTGTAAAGGGCTACCCGCATATCGGACCACCGCCAAGTACCAGATCATCCAGATAAAAGACTGCGAACTGACCTGGTGTTATGGCCCATTGGTCTGAGAAAAAGCAGACACGAACCTTGCCGGATTCCAGAAGTTCCAGCTTTGCCGTGCCCCCTGGGTGACGATAGCGTATCTTTACCGTACATGGCTGTTTGAGGGCAATATCAGGGGATACCAGCCAGTTAACATGTTCTACAAGGAATTCTCCTGCCCAGAGGTTATGCTCTTTTCCAACTACCAGCCGGTTGTTTTTCATGTCCAGGGCGGCAACGTAATACGGCGTTTTATCCGGGATGCCAATACCCTGCCTTTGGCCTACAGTATAGGCGTATAGTCCTACATGTCTTCCGAGTACCTTCCCGTCTACGGTGACAATGTCTCCGGGCAAGTTATTGAAAAGGCCTCTTTTTTCCAGAAAGGTCCGGTAATTACCTTTCAAGAAGCAAATTTCCTGGCTTTCTTTCTGCGCTAAAGCTAAAAGGCCTATTTCTGCAGCCTGTTTCATTACATCTTTTTTGGTGCGGTCTCCAAGCGGGAATATCAACCTCGAAATGGCCTCTTTAGGTATCTGATGCAGAAAATATGACTGGTCTTTTTTTAGATCTTTTGCCTTGAAAAGGCCTGTCCGGCCATTTGAAAGCCTCTTTGTCCGGGCATAGTGGCCAGTAGCCAGATAATCAATACCAAGCGAGTCTGCCAGAGACAGACCAATAAATACCTTGATCCTGTTATTGCATATTACGCAGGGGTTTGGGGTTAGCCCTTTATTGTAGGATTTTTTAAAATATGAGATTACCTCGTTCTCGAATTTTTTTGCTTCATTCAAACAGTGAAATCTGATGCCGAGATGCTTTGCCACACTCTTTGCTGCAAGAAGATCTGTGCCGGGCATTTCTTCCGGAAGGATATTAAGAAAGAATGCCTCAGTATGCCATCCGGCCTGAACGAAATCATAGGCCGCAAAGGCGCTGTCCACCCCCCCGCTCAAGGCTACTAGAACAGATTTGTTTTTTGACTTTTGTTTTTTGGCTTTGAGCTTTCCAGCATTCTCAATCAAGCCAGGACCTTGTCCTTGCTGAATCGAATTTCCATGGCCCTCACAGGGCAGACTGCCACACAGAGTTCACACCCTGTACATTCTTTGGGGTCAAAGATTACTTCCATAGTCTCTCGATCCATGTACAGTGCATGACTAGGGCAGATCCCGGTACAGGCACCACACTGGTAACATATGTCATCATTTCTGCGAATTTCCTGTTCTACGGATTTTACGCCGACACCCAGATCCTTCAGATAGCGAATCCCCTCTCTTACATGTTTTTTGTGCCCGGCGAGTTCAAGTACCATAAGGCCTTCCAGGGCGGGGAGTATTTTTGCCTTGAGTATATTAAAGGACAGATCATGTTTGCGACTGAGATTACAGATCAGGGGTTTATCTGTGACCTCCGGTGGAAAGCGGAGGACAAGGACCTTTGTGTACATATATGTTACTCCTCTGTCATTCCTGAATTGCCTTTTCGCGGTACTGAATATAGGCGTCTTTAAAAGCAGTGTAAGGATCAAGGGCGGATTCTTTTAGGGATTCGTATTCGCCGATGGACAGGGATGTCTTGTTAACCACTTCATATGATCTGGCGCCTAAGGAAATATAAAAAGGCCTTATATAGCTGACGGGTTGAAAACAATAGTCACCTGCAAGTCCCACTGAATCGCGCAGGGTAGATGGTCCGAGAATCGGCAAGACAATGTAAAAGCCATTGCCGATACCCCAGGTGCCAAAGGTCTGGCCCGTGTCCTCCGGCGGTGGATTCATCCAGGAATACTTTTGGGCCGGATTGAAAAATCCAAGTATGCCGACTGTGCTGTTGAAGACAAATCGGCATGTACCTTGTCCAGCCCTCTTGAATTTGATTTGTAGGATATCGTTTACGAACCGCACAGGAAATCCGATGTTGTAAAAGAAGTTTTTAACTCTAACACGAACAGGTTCAGGAGTAATAAATCCATAACCACGGGCGACAGGTTTAAGAAATTTAAAGTAAAAAAAATCATTAAAGGCAAAAATACCCCTGTTGAGCCTTTCCAGTGGGTCACGTACATATGGTACCGCTTCGTCTTCTTCTAAGTCGTCTGTCCATTCATCGTATTCATCCTGAAGGACAGTTTGTTCGCCAGTGTCTGTAAATACGGACATTTCCTGTGCAAAGGCCTTTGGACAATTAGCGCTGCACCCGACAAAAAAGAATATAAATGTAAGAGTGAAAGATACTAAAGTTGTGTGGTTACCCTGCAAGACTCACCCCCGTAGTTAGTGCCTGAACGAAAACCCCTCTTTTTGTCATTTCGACCGTAGGGAGAAATCTTTAATGCCTGTATTTTCAGTACGATAAGATTTCTCGCTTTGCTCGAAATGACAGTTTTGGTTAG
>QNAY01000299.1 GCA_003645605.1 Thermodesulfobacteriota bacterium | reverse complement strand
TCATGGACTCCTTTATTAAATCCATGACAATCTTTATATCAAGATAATCAATAAATCAAATAGAAATTATCAATACAAAACAACAGGGCTATCGGATTTGTCTATGACAAGGAATAACTCCTTAATCAGAGGAGGAACTCCCGGCCCGGCCTTCCCCGACTCTACAAGTGCAGAAAGCCGCCGGTGGTCTTGAAACGAGCTTCGCTAATAGACAAGCGAAGGGGCTCACCCCGGG
This sequence comes from Thermodesulfobacteriota bacterium, assembly GCA_003645605.1. Classification (GTDB taxonomy): domain Bacteria; phylum Desulfobacterota; class Dissulfuribacteria; order Dissulfuribacterales; family UBA3076; genus UBA3076. The sequence continues at coordinate 2,827 of QNAY01000299.1, read as the reverse complement.
GAAGAGAAAAATTTCCCCTTGCCTGGTTTTCAGGAAGAAACTAGATGGATTTCCCAATCTCTATGGCATTGGCAGGTATGGCCTGACCGGAATAAAGGCCTACAAATTCGCGGCCCTGACGTTTGAAGGGAAGATAGACCAGACTGGTATGTCTCAGTCTAAGACGGGCTCTTGGGACAAGGGAGTATAATTTACGGTGTCTTTTAAAGAGATCTGAAAGGATGACCTTTACGGCTTGGGCCGCCTCTTCAAGGGGTAATCTAACCGGCTCGGTTCTTTGTCCTGGTTTCAGGTCCTGGTCCATTTCAGACAGATCAATGGGTGCCAGGCTCATGTTCCCTGCCACTCTGAGAAAGAGCCTTGGACTGAGCTTGAATGCAGGGATAAAGATCTGCACTGCTTCCCGGCTCCAGGTTTCAGGCGGATTCTGGTATGATATCACTGAAAGCCGCAGGTCGGCTCTACTCTTAATCGGCATACCGGAAAGCCCCAGGGTCAGGTGCCAGAAAGGCAAGAAGCTGAAGTCCCTGCTTGACGCGGATATCTTCAAGGCCCCATAAGCGAGCGGAGAAAATCGACCGCGTCTTACCCACCAGGCCCTGGAACAGTTCTGGCACAGGAGGGCCACTGCCCCGGATGCGGCAGGCAGGTTGTAACCGCACTCAGGACATATGAGGGGCAGAAAGTGCAAAGGCACTTTTTGAGAAGGTCTATCCAGGGACTTTAACAGGGCCGTGATTTCCGATTTGTCAATATCTTGCTCAGGGCATATCCCCCAGACGCCTTTCAATACGTATCTTTCTCTTCCTGGCAATTCTGTCAGTATGAATGGGGCATAAATCAGGCACTGGGTTTCGCCAATAAACCGTTCAAAGAGGGCCGTGTCCTCCTCAAATTGCAGCAGTCGCTTTTCTGCGATGCATAAGGCCTCTTTGGCATTTCTCTCCGGCGGGATAAGGTGGTTTCCGTTTACTGCCAGGTTCAGTATCGTGACCTGTGGGCGGATTCCAAGGCTTGAGCCAGTGTCGATGCCTGAAAAAGCGGTTACTGTAGTGTCCAGCAGAGAGCCGTTTACCTGTCTTTGATCAAAGACCTTGTATCTTAACCCCCTGAACCTCCAGTATGGAAGGTATAACAATCTTCCTTCGCGCTGTATTGTCAAACCGTCATTGACAGGAAGTGTATATCTGAGGGGTCCTTTGGGGACCATGTAGAGGCGGGTCTTGCAAAAGGAGCAGGATAATAGCGGGTCTCCTGCATTGAGATCTACCGGACCGCCGCACTGGGGACAGTAACCCTTGGCCTTCCATGATTCTTTCATAGAATATTAAATGAGCTAGCCTTTGAGCTCCCTGCCACACTGGTTGCAATATACTGCCTCAGGACGGTTCTTAGAGCCACACTCTTTGCAGATCTTGGGGGCATGGGTCTGACCCGCAGGGGCCCCGCATGCAGGGCAAAATTTGGCCTTGGGACTCAGATTTTTTCCGCAAATCCCACACTGCCTCAGTACGAGGAGCTGGTGACCGCAGTGGGGACAGAATCTGGCCTTGGCATCGACTGACAGTCCGCATTCAGGGCAGTATTCCTGGACGGCGTCCCGCGGCTGGGCAACTCCAGGCCCTGTTTGAAGCCCTGCAAGAAGTCCCGGGATCATCAAACCAAGGCCCATACCAATACCTCCTTGGGCAAGACCTTCACCCTCAGCAGCCTTTTCCAGAGCCATTGCAGCCTTCATCTGCGTGAGGCCCTGAAGGTCTTTTTCCAGGATTCCGAGCCTGCTCCGGTCGTCTATGGCCTGTTGCACCTCTGCCGGAGGGGTAATTGCGTTTAAATACAGATCCCTGAGGGCAAGTCCATAGTGGCCAAGGTCTTTTGTCAATCTTTCAGAAAGCCCCCCGGCAAGCTCTTCATACCGGCTCGGAAGGTCCGGCAGGGTCTCAAGGTGTTCTCCCAGGTGATCGTTTAATCTTGAGACTATAACTTCGCTCAGATAGTTTTCTAAATCGTCTATGCCGTAACTTGCCTGTGTGCCCACCAATGTGTTCACAAAGAGTACGGGTTGGCTTACCTGTATATTGCATATCCCATGGGCCCTTAAGCGAACCAGGCCGAATTCCTTGTCTCTGAATGCTACAGGATCCCTGGTTCCCCATTTCAGGTTGTTAAAGACCTTTAGATTAACGAAGTATACTTCTGCCCTGATCGGACTGGTGAAGGCCCAGGGGAGAGAGAGTAGTTTAGTCAGCAGTGGAATGTTCATAGTACTCAGGGTATGTCGACCCGGGCCAATCGCGTCACATGCCACGCCGCTCGAGTAAAACACCGCGGCCTGATTGTCTCGCACAATGACCTGGGCACCAAGCTTAAATTCACCTGAGCCAATCTCAGGCAGGCGGTGAGAGACCTCGGTGCCCATTTGATCAAACCACTCCAGTACTTCTAAGAAAATGACATTATTTGTACCCATTAGAGTCCTCCATGTTAGAATCAATGTAATAAGCGAGATTCCCCGGCCTTGGGGAGGAATTTGGTCTTCCTCTTGACGGGAAATCGAAGCAATGTCTCAGACGGAATCTATTTTCAGCAGAACCGGAGCTATTATCTTTACGGACAGAACGCAGCTTATCTTGAGACAAAATGCGGAAAATCGTATAAGTATATGAGCAACAAAATAATTATCAGAAAAGGAGTAAATCATGAGACTGAAGTTTCCCATAAAAGTCTTATGCTGCCATGCGAAGCAGAGTACCCACAAGAGAATTAACGACTGATTTTCGGGGTACAGGGAAAAGTATACCAAAATTATCGTTCAGTGCAGCTTCTG